>JBMFSZ010000155.1:0-7891 GCA_049967315.1 Desulfomonilaceae bacterium | reverse complement strand
AATCTCCAATTTTGCCTGTCTTGCGAATCTCCTTCATCAGTTTCCTCACCTGAGCGTCAGTCGTCTGCAAAACAATGCCCCCTTCCAACGAATTATGGACATCTCTATCAGACAACTACTCACAGAAAGATGCACAAATGTAATTGTCGTTGACGCTCAAGTGTAATTGTCGCTGAACAGCTTTGCCCAATCTTCTGACATATTCTCCCAGGTATAAGAGTATTCAATTGAGGCAATTTTGGGTTCTTCAGCAACCAAAATGTCTTTGGGTGGTTTTGTCTCGGCAAAGAAGTTTTCCAACGCCCACAATATTATTTTCTTGTCAATTTTATAATCACCAACGCAAACCGGACAGCCTGTTTCACAGCGACAATTCTTTACTAAGTCAGTGGCGTTTTTCATTATCTCATCAATATTTTGAAATATCTTTTCGGCAAATCCGAGACCTCCAGGATACTGGTCATATAAAATGACTGCAGTTCCATTAGATTGCTTCTGTTCTTCCGTTTTTGTATATTCAAAATGGCTCCCATCAATGTCTGAAAACGTAGCCATTACCTTGATTTCTGCCACAGATTGCAAGCTGTGGACTAATCCTTTAATATAATTAGACTGAGCTTCGAGAACTCTTTTAATATTGTCCGGCAATTGAACCCAACAGCCTTCCGTATCCATCTCGTCTTGTAATGGTTCAAGCAGGGATTCATATCCGAGATTTTGATGATTAAAAAACTGAATCATCTTGTATCCCACTATCATCGTGGCAACATTTACATCTCCAAAAAAAACACTCGTCCTTCCAACTTCTTTTTCGTCATGTGTGGCAAGTACATCAACACCAATGTGTATCTCCGGATCGGAGTAGTAGTTAAGATTAATAGATTCCACAGTTGCAATTTTTTTCTCAAGATTCAGGTCTAAGCACTTATATTGAATAGTGTCATGAAGATAGATCGCCCCGGGATAGAGTTCTCGTTTAGCCTGTTTTATATCCATGGTTGTCAGTGTTTTTTGATTTTTCTTATCGAAAACTTGAACTGTCTCATTTGTGATGTTCCTTAAACTAATCTCCTGAGCTGGTGACGACGTCCCTTTCCAATGGAAAGTATTGTAAATCTCGTTTATTTCACCAATTTTTTGTAAGAGTGGCAATACTTCGCCTAAATCGGGAAATGAACTAATGTCGTCTATTGTCAACGGAAGTTCGGCCGCAGCTGCACGTATGTGAGATAATTGAATGTACAAATTATTTTTATCAAGAACTGCGTTCTCTGGTGATGTCCCAATAAGCCAGTTTGGATTTATTCCAACATATTGATCTGTCGGCTTATCTTTTAACATCAGAACCGCATACGCTTTCCCGCCTCTCCTCCCGGCCCTTCCTAATTGTTGCCAAAAGCTTGCGCGTGTCCCCGGAAACCCTCCCATTACAACCATTTCAAGAGCGCCTATATCTATTCCCAATTCTAAAGCGTTTGTAGACACAACACCTAAAATATCACCCTTCATTAGGTCTTTCTCAATGCGACGTCTTTCTTCCGGTGTGTATCCACCCCGATATCCTGAGATTTTGTTTGTTAAAATAGAGCCATATTTTCCTGCCAACGTGTCTCTGCACTCTTTTGCGACAACTTCTGTCTCCTTTTTGGAGATGCAAAAAGAGATGACCCGCACATTGTTTTCTATTAGCTGGGGCAAAAGCTCCACCATCTCTTCCACAATTGAACGCCGTAGATTTCTGTCATAATCGACAAAAGGTGGTTGCCAGAAAAATATTTCCTTCTCCGGGGATGGTGAACCATCTTTTGAAACGTGAATAAAACTGGAATGACAAATATTCTCAGCCAACTCTTGCGGATTTGCTATGGTAGCGCTGCTACACAAAAATTGTGGGGAGTTGCCATGATATTTACAAATGCGTAGTAGTCTCTTCATAACATTTGAAACATGTGAACCGAACGCCCCACGATAGGCATGCAACTCATCTATAATAATGAAATTGAGATTCCGGAAAATATGCGGAAACCCGTATCTATTATGGTTTGGCAAGAAGCTTGAATTTATCATGTCAGGATTAGTCAGGATGATATTAGCTTCTTCCCTTATTTTTCTTCGTTGAGAAGCCGGAGTATCACCATCGTAAATACCGACCTTAATTTTCTTTTCTCCAAAATAATCAACAAATGGCTGTAGACCCTTTTGTTGATCCTGAGTTAGAGCCTTAGTCGGATACATAAACACTGCTCTTCTGGCAGGATTTTGGAGTATTCTTTGGATAACCGGCAAATAAAAAGCCAACGACTTACCGCTTGCCGTGCCGGTTGTAATAATTACGTTCTTCCCCTCAATCGCTTCTTCAAACATTTCAGCCTGGTGTGAATAAAGCTTCTCATATCCCATGCTGGCGAGACATTTTTTTAGGTCTGTATCACAAATTGTTGGGATGTCTGAATAGGAACCCTTTCTTTCCGGCAAGTTTCGGGTTTCGATTATCCGATTTGTAAAAGAATTGAGAATTGTAGGAATGTCCTTATACATTAGAAACCTCTAGGAGGAGTGAATCAGTGGACAGCAAATTTGACAGGGTAAAGTAAATTAGATTCAACTGTAATCAATTTAATTGTTGAAAACAATTGAAAAGCCACGGTCATAGATTTTAACAACTATTAATAAACAAACTACAAGCGGCTAAATTCATCCACACAAGGTGTCGCCCAAGGGCCACAAACATTTCTCTATTCTGTCATATCTGTATTATATTCTTGACAAACAGTCTTTTCTGTGATATAGGAAATGACAGAATTATTAGGGAGTATTGTCAGATATGGCGAAAAAGCGGCCTGTAATCAATTCTGAGCGACTTTCCGATTCTTCGCGCTTCGTAACTCGCGAAGAGTTCGATCAGGTCATAGGGTCTTTAAAGGAGACAATTTCGTCGCTCCAAAACAGACAGCCGGATAGCGCTGGACCTCTCACGGATGCTCCAAGGCCCCGGATTTTCCACAAGCGCAAAGAGGGGAAACGTCAAAAATTGGCGACGACAATTGACGCAAACCTGTTTGAATTAATCAAGCAGCGACAACAATCAGGGCAACAACTGAGTCATATTCTGGACTCAGCGCTGTGGAATTATTTCGGCCGTCCAAAACTCTCATTTCAGAGTGACGACAAAGACTAAATTTTAAAAAGAATTTAATAAGGGGGGATCAATGCGATCGCAATTAAAAGCTTCAGCGACTAAAAAGGAGCAGCTTCGTTCATCTGGCGCAACTTCACAAATTGAAGTGAGCAATTCAGGACTGGAGCGATTGGATCATCTCATTGGCCAAATGGTTGATCTCTGCGAAACTCTGGCCAAAGGCATGGATAGGGCTTCCACGGCTGAAAATATCAATGGTTTCTATAAGCTGTCTCAGTCACTTGCCGGATTAACTAGGTCGAGAGTGGACATCGAAAAACTGAATCTTGAAACAAAAGGTCTCCACGACAAGGCTTTTTCATCGATCCAAGAGCAGATTAGGGTCCAACTTCAAGGCCGTCCAGAACTGGTCGCCGAATTGATCGAGGTTTCGAACACGGTTAATGAGCAAATATTAACTTCAAAACAATAGGGCCCCCTATCCGACAAAAGACCACCCCCCACCATTTATTTTGGAGTGGGGGCTTTCACGTCCATGATTTTTCCCATCAAGTTTGGCCCTTTTCTCTTCTATCCCATCCTGTTTCTCCATCCTTCATGCGGCTCTTCAAGGAATGGTTTTAGATTCTGGTGGTTAACAGACAGCGGTCTATTAAAGAAAATTTTTTAAACACAGGCGATAATATTCTTGGCAGCACACCAAGGGTGTTGTAATTCTGACGCATGCGAGATTCACGACATACCTACAAGATGGCGGACATTCGAAAGTGTTTTTCAACAGTCGGCGACACGACCCTTTCTAAATGGCTCGACAAGGGTTTGATCGGTTGTCAAAGCGACAGGAAGGGGATTCGGGCAAACATACGGTATTCGGCGCTTGAATTAGCACACGTAGGGGTCCTAGCGCAACTTTCCACTTGGGGAGTGCTGAACTATTACAAGGACGTAAAGGTAGATTTTGGCGGCCCGCGGCAGTTCCTACTTACAGAACCGGATCGTATTATTGACCATTATTGCTACCATGGACCCGACTTGCGAATGATTGTCATAGCTCGTCAGGTATCGGTTGACCAGGATAACAAGCGGATGCGTTCGAGCAGGACAGAATTTGAGATTAAAATATTGACCCCTCCAGACGCCCAAACTTGGGAACAGATGTGCATGGAGGACTATGATCCGGAAGGAGATCCCTTTGCCTTAGGGTCGTTTACCGTAAAGAGCCAACCCGTAGACCCGGATATCCCTGAGGAAAATATGTTTTTCGGGTTCCTGAAACTGCACATCGGCGCTCTTATCAGCCATGTCTACAATAAATTAGGCTTGGAATTTCTACTGAGCTGATTTTTTAAAAAATATCATAGAGCACCCGCATAGTGCGGCGTCTAACGAGGTAAAAATGAAAGTTACTAAGCTGAAAATGATCCGACTCGTGGCGGGTTTGAGTCGTGAGGAAATGGCCGATTTCATAGAGCTCCATCCAACGCAGTATTCCCGTCTCGAAAATAATTGGGATCGTCGTGTCACAGCAGCCACAAACAACAAATTCATAGCCGCGCTCGGAGAAGGTTTCAATTTCTTGATGCAGCCGGTTGAAGTTCCGGAATTGGATCCATTGATTCAGCGGGCGGCGAAATCGTATGCGGCTCAAATATGCGAAGGCCATGTCCTTTAGGCCACAAGCGCGTTAATTCTATCCGAATCTAATAACGAGGAAGATTGAGGGGGGCTTTTGAAACTACTAATCGTCGTCACAATGGGGGGAAAATTGTTATGAAAATGACAAAACATGAAATTTGGGGATTTATCCGGCTGCAATGTCTGGAGTGCGCAGAGACACCTTCCGGGGTACGTAACTGTACAATCACGAATTGCTTTCTGATGCCCTACAGATTTGGGGCAATTTGGACGGCGGATCGCGCAACATTTGGGTCAAATTTCGATTTTTCCAAGAAAGCCATGATAAAGGCCGTTCGCTCACAATGTCAGTATTGTTTAAGCCAAAAATACCCGAAATGTCCGTCATCGGTGTGTCAATTAAAGCCGATTCTTGGCCGGGACCTTAACGCCAATGTGAATCCTTGAAGTCAGACGACGGAAATTTTTTTTTGCAAGAGACTTGCTCAGCAAATACAGAGAATACGAGGGGCTTTATATTGACCAAGGTTAGTCAGCCATTTGAATACGTCAAGGACAGGTTACCGATTAGTAAGGCCATAGTCGTACTTACCGGCGTCGATCCGGCGGGCAAGAAAAAGATAAACTGTCCATTTCCCGACCATCAGGATAACTATCCTTCCTTCAACATCTACGATAAAGGCAAGAAATTCAAATGTCACGGATGTGGCAAGGGTGGCTCCGTGATCGATTTCCTGATGCAATACCACGGAGTAGACAAACTGGCAGCTTGCAAACGCGGCTTCGAAATACTCGGAGAGCCGTTTCCGGAGAACTGCGATGTTCCAGGCGGAAGCAAACCTGAACAGGGCGCTACGTCTAAATCAGAAACTGGCGACCGCCGGAAAAAGGATAAACTCCCTCTTAAATTTTCGGACCTCAAAAACCTTCCTTTCGACGAAGGCCGTTACAAAAAGGAACTAGCGGAATGCGTAGAGGTTTACACCTACCATGCGCCTGACGGCGATCCTCACATGCAGGTCTTCCGCAAACACGGGCCGGATGGGCGCAAGAGTTTCTCTCAATGGACCTGGAACGGTAAACACTGGGTTTGTGGATGTCCTGACGACACACCAAAGTATCTTTACCGGATAGAGAAAATTAAAGACGCTGATGTCGTGTTTCTTGTGGAGGGCGAGAAGGATGTTCACGCAATCGAGGCGCTAGGCCTTACAGCAACGTGCTGGGCTGGAGGCGCTGGGGCTCTCAAAGGTCAGTGTGAAAAATGGGACATCCTGGCTCCGCTCGCCGGGAAAAATGTAATTTTCGTAGTAGATAACGACAATCCGGGTAAAGAGGCGTTTGACGGCGCTCAAAAGTTTCTGTTTGGACGGGTTAATGAACTTCGCCGGGTAATATTGCCGGGTGTTCCCGAGCATGGCGATACAAGCGACTTCCTTGCAATTCACAAAAATGATCCAAACTTGCGGGACTTGTTTTTCAAGACATGCCTGGATTTTCCGCAATACCTACCTGACCTTGAATTAAAAAACATTCTCTATCGAGCGGACTTGTTGGCAAAGCTTACACCGTTACGTCCCGCCCCGGAAGAAGTCGTAAAGGGGCTAATCCCAATAGGTTTAACCATACTCGGGGGAAAGAAATCAGCAAGGAAGTCTATTTTGTGTCAACTGTTGGGGCTGGCTGTCGCCAATGGACGTAAGGCCCTGGGGTATTTTGAAACGACCAAAGGGACAGTTATTCACGCCTCGCTGGAAGACGATGATTACAACTGGAACGACCGTTTGTGCAAAATGCTTACAGGGGAAGACGAACAAGAGGCTCGGCCCACAAACCTTTACGCTGTTTTCTCAATCTCGCAACTCGGCGCTGGCCTGGAAGAGCAAATCGAAACATGGAAGCATCAACATCCAGACTTGAAACTTATTTTTCTGGACATTTTAAATCGCGTTCTGGGGGCCCACAAAAGCAGTCTTCGCGGGGCCTCAGATGGTGGCTATCATGAAACGTATGACATGCTTTTTCCATTAAAGCTTCTTGCCAAGCGTCTTGGAATCGCCATCGTGATAGCCCATCACTTAAAAAAAGCTGAATCCGAAAGCGAATTTGACGATTTCATGGGAAGTACCGCCCTGGGCGGCGTTTGTGACAGCATGATTGTTATCAAGAAGGTTTTCAGGAACGAATACCAAGGTGTCCTTTCCTGGCAGGGTCGAGCAATTCGAGACACAAAACCGCTGGCGCTGAGATTTTACGGTGAAAGCATGACGCTGAACGTGATCGGAGAAGTAGACGGCTGCGCCATGTCAGAAGTCCAACAAAAAGTCCTCGCAGAGTTAGTCTCTGACGGCAAACCGCTCCGTTTATACGAACTTCGTAATAGATGTGGAGGAGGAATGACCGAGGACGCATTTAAGGTGATGGTAAATAGAATGGCCCGCCGTGGCCTAATTAACAGGGGCACGCGCGGTGAATACTTGGCAAAACAAAGCCTTCACACTGAGGCGAACAGATTGGCATGTTAAAACTTCCTGAACTATTCTCTGTTGAACAGGTTGCGGAATACTTTGGGGTAAAGTCTCGCTACATGCGTGACATCATATCCAAGGGTGAGATCAAATATGTTCGCGTTGGGGCAAAGAATGTAAGGATTACCCAGGAAGCTGTAATGGACTTCATTGAGAAGAAAACCGTCGCCCCTCCCAAAACGGTTATTGACGAAGCCAAATATTCCAGTCTAAAGTCGACTTTCAAAAGAAATCGCTCTTTGAAATCCAAAGACTCAACGGTTCAGAGAAGGGAGCATTACAGCGTCGGGCTCGCAGAGGAGCTGCGAGACTCATGGCGTTAATTAAGAGAAGCATATATTGGCACATAGTTTGCCGACCTTTCCGTGGCATCCAGGTATCGATAGCTACGGACGAAACTAACAAGACAAGCGCAGGCCAGATTGAAAAAGAGATGTTACACGCCTGCCGGATTAAAGATTACACACAGCTTTCAAATGAAGCCCGCCTGGTTTTAATAAGGATGTTTTTATTTACAAACAATGGCATCTTTGCATATATATATTTAAGCCATCTTTTTCTCTGAACTTGGTTACCAAAAAATCTTGGA
>JBMFSZ010000154.1:0-7895 GCA_049967315.1 Desulfomonilaceae bacterium | reverse complement strand
CGATTTCACTTTGCATCAGCTCGAGTAGACGTTCGATCCTTTGGCGAACGGATATTTTCTCAAGAAGGATTTGCTTGTCTTCCAGCTTGAGGTTGATTTGTCCTGCGATAGTGTCAGAAAGACGCCCTGGCTCACTAATGGATTTGATAGCGTTTAGGAAATCCTGAGGAACCTTGTTATCTGCTGCAACATAATTTTCGGCTACATTGCGAAGCCCTCTGACCAAAGCCTGGATTTCTATTTCGCGGCCAATGACTTCATCTGCAAGAGTACTAACCTCCACAACGAAATATGGGTCCTGTTCAACAAAACGCCTTATCTGAGCACGATGTCGTCCCTCCACAAAGATCTTGATAGTATTATCAGGGAGCTTAAGTAATTGAATTATCTGGCCGACAACCCCTATGGAAAAAATGTCATTGGCTTCTGGATTAGTCTGCTGTGCGTTCCTTTGAGACGCCAGAAAGATAAGTTTTTCGGACTTGATGGCAGTCTCAACGGCTTTGATAGACCTGTCCCTTCCCACGAAGAGAGGCGAGACCATGTGTGGGAAAACGACGATGTCCCTCAATGGCAATAGAGGTAAAACTAAATTGGGAGAGACCGGATTTTCGTCTTTCTTACCAAAAAACATTATATCTCAATCCTGCGCAGATTAACGAACAAGAACAAGCTACTCTAACAGAAACTCGACCCCTGCTTAATCACGATGCGGATGTCTCGGCTTCTTTTTCGAAAACCAGGATGCATGGGGATTTCTTTTGAATGACATCGTCATTCACTATTACTTCCAGTAAATTCTTGAACTCAGGCAACTCGTACATTATGTCCAACATTGAGGCTTCAAGTATTGAACGAAGACCTCGTGCGCCGGTCTTTCTATGAAGAGCCTGAGAAGCCACTGAGCGGAGAGCTTCGTCAGTAAATCTTAATTTGACATGTTCAAAACCGAACAGCTTTTTGTACTGGCGTACGAGAGCATTCTTTGGTTCCAGAAGGATTCTGACCAATGCGTCTTCGTCCAGTTCATGGAGTGTAGCCGCTACCGGTAGGCGCCCGACAAACTCAGGAATCAGGCCATAACGGATCAAGTCCTCGGGCTGAACCTGTTCAAGGATCTCTGCGATATCTTCATTCTTCTCGCCACCGATTTGAGCGTTGAATCCCATGGATTTCATGTTAAGCCGTTGCTGAATGACACGGTCAAGACCAACAAACGCTCCACCGCATATGAATAGTATATTGGTAGTGTCTACCTGAAGAAATTCCTGCTGAGGATGCTTCCTCCCACCTTTGGGGGGGACGTTGGCCATTGTGCCCTCAACTATTTTTAAAAGGGCCTGCTGTACTCCTTCTCCGGAAACATCCCTGGTAATGCTTGGGTTCTCAGTTTTACGGGAAATTTTATCAATTTCATCGATATATACTATCCCACGACTAGCTCTCGATATATCGTAGTCAGCATTTTGCAATAAACTCAGAATAATATTCTCGACATCCTCTCCAACATAACCAGCCTCGGTGAGTGTAGTCGCGTCAGCTATTGCGAAAGGGACATTCAGTATTCTGGCAAGTGTTTGAGCCAGCAGGGTCTTACCCGAACCAGTGGGCCCAATCAAAAGTATATTGCTCTTTTGTAGCTCAACGCCGTCAAGGTCAGGTTTGGAATCGATCCTTTTGTAGTGATTGTGAACAGCCACTGACAATATCTTTTTTGCCTGCTCCTGGCCAATCACATATTCATCCAGAGCATTCTTGATCTCAGATGGGTTAGGCACCCTGGATTTGCCGCGCCCCATTTCTTCTTTCTCATATTCCTCCGCGATGATCTCATTGCAAAGTTCGATGCACTCGTCGCAAATATAGACTGTGGGACCAGCAATGAGCTTCCGGACCTCGTCCTGACTTTTTCCACAAAACGAACAATAAAGAGAAGAGAAGTTGCCCTTTCTCGTAGCCATTTAATCCTCCTTCAGCGCACCTCTAACAGAAGCTCATCCTTTCTTCCAGCTCTGAGCAAAGGTCACTGAGATTTTTCATAATTGCTTGGTGTTGAATTTCCTCTTACCCTAATCAATTTTAACCGACTGAAGATCTCGAGGAAACAGTTGTCTCCCAAAATGTCGTTTTAGTCTTTGACAACCGGGAGTTCCCTATAACTTAATACATTATCAACTATTCCATAGGCTACGGCCTCTTCTCCGCTCATGAAATAGTCACGTTCCGTATCGGCCTCGATCCTTTCCAGAGGTTGACCCGTATGCTCTACTAGGATTCTGTTCAGCTCACTGCGCATACGCAATATTTCACGGGCATGGATCTCAATGTCAGTGGCTTGGCCCTGAAAGCCACCCATTGGCTGATGGATCAGGATTCTGGCGTGCGGCAAAGCGTGCCGCTTCCCCTTCGTGCCGGCTGCTAAGAGCAACGCGGCCATTGAAGCTGCCTGACCAATACATATTGTTTGGATTTCGGGTTTTATGTACTTCATCGTGTCATAAATAGCCAGGCCAGACGTTACGACCCCCCCTGGGGAATTTATGTAAAAATTGATATCCTTTTCCGGGGCTTCACTTTCTAGGAATAGTAGCTGCGCAATAATTAAATTCGCGACCACGTCGTCTACCGCAGTACCGAGAAAAACTATACGCTCCTTGAGTAAACGTGAATAAATGTCATACGATCTTTCGCCTCGACTAGTCTGTTCAACAACAATTGGAACCAGCATTATTTCTTTTTCTCCTAAATTAGTGGCTAATTACTCTGTTGATTCGGTTTTTGGCGCCGAATATGGAACCTCAGTAACATCTGCTTGTTGTTCAATAAATAAATAAATCTTGTCCTCGAGGAGGGAAGAGCTAAAATCTTCCATCCTCTCATTTTCCTCCAATTGATCCTTAAAAAAATCTGGCGACCATCCAATCATTTTGGCTCGTTTTGCAATTTCAGCATCTATATCTTCCTGGTCGACGAAAATGCTTTCCTTTTCTGATATTGCCTTGAGGATAAGCGCCGCCTTCACCTGTTGTTCGGCTCTGGGCCTAATTGAATCCCGCTGGGTCTTGTCGGGCATAGGGAAATTTTTTATGTCGATTCCCTGGAGAGCGAGGTTTTGCCTGGCCCCCATGATAATGTCGTCGATTCTTGATTCTACCAATGAATTTGGCGCCTCAAACGGATTGGCCTCAAGAAGCTTTTCAACGATCTGTTTTCTGAGGTCTTCCTTGATATCTACATCAAAGGCGTTCCTCAGGTCTTGGGTGACCTGATTTTTAAGCTCCTCCAAGGTCTGGAATTCACCTAGATCCTTGGCAAGCTCATCATTAAGGTCTGGAATTATCCGTTCTTTAGCTTCCTTTATTGTAATGACAAAGGTAGCGGATTTCCCGGCCAATTCTTTTCGCGGAAAATCCTCACCCAGAGTGTGGGTTACAGTAACCAGTTCTCCTATTTTCAAGCCAATCAAATGAGAGTCGAAATCAGGAAGGTAAAAGTTTCTCCCCATCTCGAGATGGTAATCCTTGACGGTTAAGGACTTTATTACTTCTCCATCTGCCAAAGCTTCAATATCAACCACCAGATGGTGACCATCACCCACGGTTCTGTCTTCAGAGATAGGAGCCAGTCTGGCATTTCTCTGTCGAATCGTTTCTAAACGTTCATTTATATCGCTGTCCTTAACATCACGAACAATTTTATTAAGTGATATGCCTCGGTAACCTTGAACCTCCAACTCGGGTGGAGCTTCAATCTCTACTCTGTACACGAAAGGTTTTTCGGGGTCTAATGGTTCCTGGTCAAGATTGATTACAGTGAGCGGCTTGATTTTCTTTTCATCGAGCCCGAGTTCAAATGTATCTTCGATGATTTTTTTAGCTGTGTCGCTTTGAACCTGTTCCTTGAAAAGGTTCTTCAAGATCTCCATAGGAACCTTTCCCCTACGGAAACCCTTGATCTGGGCATTTTTTTTAAGGTCTCGGTATTGAGCTTCAAGTGTTTGGATTACCTTCTCTTGAGGAACTTCAAAGGTAACCTTTTTTCTGACAGAGCTGAGATCTTCAACCTGAATATTTGTCATGACTCCTCTTTCACAATAAAATTTTGCCACACCTATAGGTTCACAATATCTTAAACAGAATCCTGGGGGAATGGACACTGTCAACAATCACTTTTATTATACTTCGGCCACATGAAAAAGGGAAGTTAATGAAGTACTTGAACAGGCTTCAGGGTCATTTTTCTTGAACGTGTGGACAGTTTCTGTTAGGGATTTTTCTGAACTTCCAGCGCAACAAATTCTTTGGGAGAAAATCAATTTTGCCCACCATTTTAAAAAACAGCCTTCTGATAAGTGTAGTAGCGCCTATTTTTAATGAAGAAAATAATATTATATCTCTAGTCCAAAGGTTAGATCAGGTTTTTAGCAAACTTAATCTCGAATGGGAGTTGGTTTTAGCCTTGGACCCGTGCACAGACCGCACGGAAGAAAAAATTCTGGAACTTATAGACGCGAATTATCCTATTCGAATGGTGAAATTTTCTCGGCGATTCGGCAAACCGGTTTCACTTTTAGCCGGATTGCGGCACTGTTTAGGAGACGCCACCATTGTAATAGACGCAGACCTCCAGGACCCGCCGGAATTAATAGGCTCGATGATTGAAAAATGGAGCGAAGGGAACCTGGTAGTCATAGCCCAAAGAACGTCACGCAAAGGAGAGAATCTGCTCTATCTAAAATTTGCTGAACTTTTCTACTGGATCCTTGAGAAATTTTCCGAGGTCAATATCCCGAGAAATACAGGCGATTTTAGGTTGCTTGACAAAAGAGTGGTCGAAGAAATAAGCCTGATTAATGAGCGACATGGATTCCTAAGAGGCTTGACAGCTCTGGTAGGATTTAAAACAGCCGTTGTGACTTTTGAAAGGGATGCAAGGCTGGCGGGGCAAACGCAGATTTCTCTAATGGGGGCGATCGGAATCGCGCTTGACGGGATTTTCCCATTTTCCAGAGCCCCGATCAGGTTAATTATGGCTTTGGGCTTGGTTGTTTTTGGCGTTGGGATGACTAGTGGAATTCTTTGGACCTTATACGGGTTTTTGAAGGGTTTCGAGTATAACTGGCTACTTTTGGGAAATTTCCTGTTTGTTTTAACTTTTTTCGGAGTGGTAATCAGTTGTATCGGTGTCGTTGGTGAATACGTTTTGCGATGCTATGAGGAGACTAGAAGCCGGCATTTGTACATCGTTGATCTAGTGGTGGAATCATCCAGACTTTCACGAAAAATTTCCCAGGATCATGTTAGGAAATAGCTGTTTTCCAGATAGCGAAGGATTTATATGAGGGCCTTTGTCACAGGTGGAGCGGGTTTCATTGGAAGCCACATAGTGGACGAGTTGGTAAGAAGAAATTATGAAGTAATAGTGTATGACAATCTTTCAACTGGATTTCAAGGGCACCTGCGATCCGGCCCCGCCACAAATGGGGCCAAGTTAATAGTTGGTGACATTCTCGACTACGAGACTTTGGTAAGATCCATGAAGGATGCTGACCTTGTGGTTCATCTTGCGGCAAACGCGGATGTCAGGGGTGGCAAATCCAATACTCGTGTAGACCTCAAGCAGAATGTTATCGGTACCCATAACGTGCTCGAGGCGCTTCGGATCAATCATGTTCCCGAGATAGTTTTTACGAGTTCCGCGACAGTTTACGGCGAGCCCGATGTATTCCCCACGCCAGAAACTTACGCTCCGCTACAGACGTCCATTTATGGGGCTTCAAAACTGGCGGCTGAGGCTATGATCCAGGCCTATAGCGAGTATTTCGGCGTGCGGAGTTACATGTTCCGTTTCGTATCATGGATAGGTGAAAGATATTCGCACGGAGTCGTGTATGATTTTGTGAAGAAACTGAAGGCAAATCCGAAGGAACTGGAGATCCTCGGCGATGGGAATCAGCGCAAATCTTATCTTTATGTTAAAGATGGCGTTGAAGGGATTTTTCTGGCCCTCCGGAACATTCGGGGGTTAAAAAACGTTTTGAATCTAGGACATGAGGATATTATGAATGTCACTCGGCTAGCTTCCATAGTAGTGGAAGAAATGGGTCTCAAAGATGTAAAATTCCAATATACAGGTGGGGAAAGAGGTTGGCTTGGGGATAGCCCGTTTGTTCACTTGGACATTTCCAAAATAGTATTAGCGGGTTTTAAGCCTCAGACCACCATAGAAGAGGGGATTCGGCGAACAACGAGATATTTGCTTGAAAACGAATGGTTGCTGAATTCACGTCCCATGGGAATTACCGGTTAATTGTACAAAGCAGCCGAAACTACCTTGAAAATCCTTGATAAATATATAATCCGAGAGTTCCTCAAGATATTCCTGATTTGCCTGATCGTATTTCTTTTTGTTTTCTTGCTCATCGAGATCACGGACAAAATCAAGTATTATTTTCACTACAATCCTCCCGGCCTTTTGATGCTCAAGTATTTTCTCGTAAAAATACCTGGCTATCTTTTTTTCACTCTACCCATGGCAATTCTGCTCGGTGGGATGCTTTCGCTTCTAATGATGGCCAAGCATTCGGAATTGATAGCCATGCAGGCTGGCGGCATTGACGCAATCACTGTAGCGCGACCTATGATAATCATTGGTTTGATAGGCTCTGCTTTGATGTTTTTGGCAAATGAGACGTTCATTCCGTGGTCAAACCGATACAGTGAGTATATTCAAAATGTTGAGATTGCCGGGAAAAAGGAAACCACCTTCGTGCGATTTGATCAGATATGGCTGAAAACCCCACAATCAATCGTTCATATCAATAAATATGATAAACGGCATCAAACTCTTGAAAAAGTTTCGGTGATCCGATGGGACGTCAATTTCAATTTCGTTGAAAAGCTTTTTGCCGACAAAGCTAAATGGTGGAAAAACCGTTGGATTTTTTATGGTGTTAATAGGACTACAATGACTAAGGATGGAAAGTTTAGTGTGGATACTGTTCCTTCGATGATAGGGCCACTGGACAAGACTCCAGGCGATTTTGAGAAAGGAGAAACTCCTACAAAAGAGATGAATCTCACTCAGCTTGGGGATTTAATAGACCAACTCGAAGCTGAAGGCAGAACACCAACTCGTTACCTGGTTGATTGGCACGACAAGGTGGCCTTCCCGTTTGTTTGCCTAATAATGGCTGTTTTAAGCGTTCCATTCGCAATGAGGGTAAGTCCCAGGGGAGGTGGAATGGCTATAGGATTAGTATATTCACTAGCAATAGCGTTTAGTTACTGGATTCTGCACACCATGTTTATAGCGTTAGGTCATGGGGGATACATTCCGCCAATAGGAGCAGCCTGGGCCGCAAACACACTGTTTGGTCTTGCCACCGTCATATTGTTGTTGAACGCCAGCACATGATGTGACTCATTGCGTTAATCAGTCTTGAATCCACGATTGAAACGCATCTACTACTGTCTTTGATCTACAATTACAACAATACTTTTCGGAGCCTATCAATGATCTGTGCTCCTTGACCATTTTAGTCTGACTGACGTAATATGAGGTAAAGCTCTTTTTCCAAGTTAAGAATCGGCATGCTCTCACAAACGTGAAGGCAGAATGCCTTCGTTGAAGACCGCAAGCCGGGTGTCTCCACTAACTGTCTTAATGTCAATGATAAGGCTAGCCTTTTGATGGAGAAAATGAACAATGAAAGCTCTGGTGACCGCTAGACTGAGTGAGGATATTCTAGCCCCATTGAGGCCCGCACATGAACTAGATGTAAACCCGAATGATTATCCTATGCCACGTGACCAGGTCCTCGAAAAGATTCGTGATAAAGACGGCATACTCTGCACGATATCTGACAGGATGGATGGCGAACTGATGGATATGGC
>JBMFSZ010000153.1:0-7988 GCA_049967315.1 Desulfomonilaceae bacterium | reverse complement strand
CCGATCCATCTTCACGTGCAACAAGGTCGGCTTCTCGTAGAACATCACCGATTCTTTCAAGTTGTGCAGTAATCTTCTTTTTGCGGCCAGCCCATCGAATGGCAAGCCGAGTCAATGCTTCAACTCCGCTTGGATCACTCGGTAGCAGGTTTTCATCAGCGCTAATTTTTGCTATGAACCCGATAATTTTTTTACGATTATCGCTCGAGTTGCTCATGGTCGAGTCAAAATCGGCCTTAACTTTGAAAATTTTTCGAAAATCTTCATCGTACCAATGCATAAGGTCGTAAATTTCCGAATCACCAATCAATATGACTTTTAGTCTGATTGGGATCTTTTCAGGTTTAAGGGCGCTGTTAAACAACCAACCAAAAGGTTCCGACTGAATCTCCGAGACGTGATTTCGAAGGTTCCTTTTAAGAGTCGGCCAGCTACCCGGTTCCATCAGCAGATCCCTTGAATTTACCACCAGGAAACCACCATTCGCTTTCAGCAAGCTACCGGATTTAATGTGTCTATAATCAGAATACCAAACCCCGTTTTGATCGATTACCCGTTCAATCGTTCCGAAAAGGTTCCGGTACGTGGGCGTGGTCTCAATAACTACGGGCGGTTTGGTAGTTTCGGAATTGTCAACTAACAGGTTCACTTCATAGTGTTTGTATTGTGAAGGATCCGGAGGCATCAACATTGGCGGGCTCGCGCCTTCCGTACCGGGTGGTGGTGGAACAAGTCTGGGGCGAAAACGATCCAAATGGGCCACGATATCTGATTCCATTTCGTCAAAGTATGCTTTGGCGGCGTCGTTCACAAATTTTTCTCGTATTTGTGAAAATAAATCCTTTAACAAAGGTTGAATCCATTCTTTGCCCAGTTTTTCCAGGTCTTCCTGTATCGTTTTATCTATGTCCCTGGCTTCTTTGAATATTTTCTCCATCTCTAGAGACAGTTCTTTGTAGGTAGCTTTGATTTTTGTCAGTTCATCCGCGGAAAATTTGCCTTCGTCAACAAGTGATTCGAGCTGTTCAATTTTCATGGGGTTACCGACAATTACCGGAGCAAGATCTGGCCGAGTGAATGGGCCAACCTGCACCTGAACCATCATAAAATTTTGCGAAGTCACTTTGTTCTCAAAGTTTTTGAACAGAGCCTTCTGAGCCCCCATATGCCGATTGACTATCTCATTCCTGGCAGTTTGAAATTCTTCACTTTCAAAGATAGCAGGAATTTTTTTCTTTAAAGAATTGACTAAGTCGGTTACCTGTTCTCGAAAAATAGAACCCTGCCCGGCTGGCAGCATAATAAGTCTAGGCTGATCAGGATTTTTGAAGTTGTTCACATAGCACAGATCATCTGGTACCAGGCCCTCGACGTTGAACTCCTCTAGCAGCTTTCGGACAGTGGCTGTTCGACCTGTGCCGTTGGTGCCGCAAACAAAGATATTGTAACCATGACTCTTCATCGCCAAGCCGCGCTTGATAGCCTTGACAGCTCTATCCTGCCCAACAATCTCCTCAGCGCCTTCAATTGACGCTGTTGTACCCGAGATCAAACCTTCATGTGGGCCAATCCATGTCAGTTCTTCCGGACTTAGACGCAGTTTTTCCCTCAGATCACTCATTTTTGACATCCTGTATGAATTTTTCTTGTTGGCTGTAACATGGTCCGCTTAGTCTAGCCAAAAAGCTTTGTGTCAAGTATTTCGATAATGGTGTGCCCGATGATCGAATGTGTTTCCTGAATACGGGGAGTAACAGAACCGTATACACTTATATAATGATCACAGCAATCTTTCATCGGACTATTCGGGGCTCCGCCCAGACCTATGGTGACAATACCAATTTCTCTAGCTTTTTTTAGCCCGTTGTTAACGTTCACCGAATTCCCCGACGTGCTAATCCCGATCGCAGCGTCACCCTTCCAACCTAGCGCTTCTATCTGTTTCGAAAAAATGTCATTGAAATTGTAATCGTTACCTATTGCTGTAAGTATCGAAGTGTCGGTTGTCAGGGCTAGAGCAGGGAGAGGTCTACGTTCAATCCGATAACGATTAACAAATTCTGCTGCAATATGTTGAGCGTCAGCCGCTGAACCACCGTTACCAAACAAGAAGACCTTGTTACCTCTTTTTATAACCTCGATCAGTTGATTTATAACCTCAGTTAGGGTTTCCATTCCCTCCGCCAAGAATTTATCCCTGACTCGCGCGCTTTCCTGAAAAATTTCCTTTATGATACTTTTCAACTCTCTCGCGCCTTTCCGAAGTCAACTGATAGTC
Source organism: Desulfomonilaceae bacterium (assembly GCA_049967315.1). Taxonomy (GTDB): domain Bacteria; phylum Desulfobacterota; class Desulfomonilia; order Desulfomonilales; family Desulfomonilaceae; genus CAJBEZ01. The sequence goes on along the minus strand of JBMFSZ010000153.1, from coordinate 5,710 downwards.
GCTTCTGCAATAACATCATCGATTATTTATCATATAATTGGCCAAGGTTGCACCAATAATTCATTTTAGACCAAAACCAGTCTGTTTCCCGATGTTTTTTTGCTCTATCTTTTAGGAGCTTTTTCGCTTATTGTGAGAAGTTTAGAGGCTTAAATGACTTTTCAGAAAAATGACGTGATAGACTATTATGATGACTCCCGCCTGTCATGTGCTTTGGTCCTGGATGTCGATGACAGGCGCCTTCATATTCTCAATGATCAGGGCAAAGAAAGTAATATCTCTGTTAACCGCGCTCTTATAGGCGGTCAAGCCCCGGATTTTCCCGTAAACGCCTCTAAGGATGAACAAACGAACCGGCTTAGGGAGTTGTGCTCCAAACGAGACGAGACCAAGGAACAAATCGATTTGAAGGAACTATGGGAAATCGTCAGGACAGAGACAGGGACTATAAGCCTTCAGGATTTAAGCGAGCTTCTTTTCGGGTCAAAGAATAGTCTTGATTCCAAAGCGGCATTAATTAGAGCAATTGTTGAAAACCGGCTGTATTTCAAGATCCGTCTTGAACAAATTGAAGTTGTCCCCCCGGAGAAAGTGGAACAGGAGCAGATACGTAGACGCAAGGAAATCGAACGAAACGAATTCCTTTCCCGGTGTTCTGAATATCTGTCAGCCCTCAAAAACGGCGAAAACATTTGCCTATCGGATGCTCCTCCGGGTCTAAAGCTCCTACTGGAAGAGGCGGCCTTACTCGGAACAGATTGGCAGACTAACAAAAAGGTGAAGGAAATTTTCACACGCGCCCAGCTTCTTCCCTTATGGGACCCATTTAAGGCGCTTGTACGGTTGGGAGTTTGGTCTGAAGACGAAAATATTCGCCTTAGGACTGGCCAGATTCCTATAGAATTTTCCAATGTCGCCTCGGAACAGGCTTTGTGCGCTGCATCCAAACCTTTGGATAATTACGATAGAGAGTTGTTTGAACACAACGTGATAACGATAGACTCTGCCTCCACACGCGACATTGATGACGCCATATCTATTTCGTTCAGCGGTGGGAACACCATTATAGGCATACATATTACCGAAGCGGCGTTTTTCGTAGACATGGATACCGACCTTGACAAAGAAATTCGAGAACGCGCTGTGTCAATTTATATGGCCGATCTAATACTGCCGATGATGCCGCAAGTTCTATCCGAAGGGGCCGCAAGTCTAGTCAAGGGAGAATTTCGGCCTTGTATAAGCGCTATTGTGGTATTTGATCGCGATTTCCAAATGACCGGCTATCATATAGCCCGTTCCCTGGTCAAAGTTACTGACAGACTTTCCTATGAAGAAGCAGATCACCGAATAATTGACGCCAATTCGATCGAGGCGCAAATGTATGCTGTGGCCAGATCATTGCGCGAAAAAAGAGTTGCCTCTGGGGCCATAATTTTTAAGGATCCTGAACTCACGATAAAAGTGAATGATGATAAATCGATTGATGTCGCTGTACGGGAACGCGAGACAAATTCCCAGATTCTTGTCTCGGAACTGATGATTCTTGCCAACAATTTGTTTGCAAGCACTCTGAGGGACAAGTGCATTCCATGCATTTACAGGAGCCAACCCCCTCCTCTGGAAAAGATTGACCTGGGTCTCAGTTATGACCCGGTGCTTTCCTACCGATGCAAAAAGGCCTTGGCCCGAGGAACACTCAGTCTCTATCCGGAGCCCCATTCCACTTTGGGATTGAACGTTTATACTACTGCAACGTCACCTCTCAGGAGGTATACGGACCTTCTGGTACAAAGACAGCTTCAAGCCTCCATCGACGAACGATGCCGTATGATTGACGCCGACACGCTGGACAGGCTGTTAACTGAGGTATCTTATAAATTAGAAAGGGCTGCCCTGGTTGAACGGGAGCGTCATCGGTATTATCTTCTAAAATACATGGAACAACGCAGAGGCGAGGAATTTGAGGTCGTAGTCCTTCAGCGTTTTCCGAGATTTTACTTGGCAATGATTGAGTCTTTGGGATTTAACGCCGTTTTGCATACCCCTATGGGAACTAACTTGAATCCTTATGACAGAGCTTTAGCCAAAATAGAAAAGGTCAATCCACGTGAGGACCGATTAACCTTTTCACTTGTGCGGGTTTTGCCACGCATTTAGATAGTATGTAATATGTCTTTTCAGAGTCGTCCTGTTGTCTGACAGAAGCTTACAAATTCAAAATGATTTAGGCGCATTTGAACAACGTCTTGTTTCAGCCAGGAGAAGGTTTCCCAAGAAAAAATTACCTGAAGATGGCTTAATTACTGCAGCCGTCCTCGTCCCAATATTCCAGAAAAACGGTGACCTTCACGTACTGCTTACGAAAAGGTCCGACATGGTGGAACATCACAGAGGTGAGATTTCTTTCCCAGGGGGTAAGGTTGATCCAACCGATCCGGATCTGGAATCGTGCGCCCTCAGGGAAACCCTGGAAGAAGTTGGAATATTGCCTAATGATGTTAAAGTGTTAGCAGAACTTGACGATTTTTACACCGTAGCTACGCGTTTCCACGTTGTACCATTTGTCGGTATAATTCCTCACCCTTACCAGTACCGTATTAGCCAGCGTGAAATAGCTGGCATAGTCGATCCACCACTAAACATCTTTTTTGACCCGGATATACGACACGAAGATACCCTGATTTTTCGTGGTGAACCTGTCCAGGTTACATCTTATCTGTGGCAGGGACACAATATCTGGGGCGCGACAGCAAGAATTCTCAAACATCTTGTAGAATTAATTGAATTCAAAGAGGGCTAAAATGAACCAAAGGACTAATTTACCTGAAGATTTTGACAGATGCGTCAAATTTCATGGGCACGTGTGCCCTGGTCTGGCAATTGGTTATGCTGCAGTAAAAGCCTCATCCAATCTGCTTGGCTTCCATCGGTCAGAAGATGAGGAACTGGTATGTATAGTGGAGAACAATTCCTGTTCTGTCGATGCGGTTCAGACACTGTTGGGATGTACTTTTGGGAAAGGTAACCTTATTTTTAGGGATTGGGGAAAACAGGTATTTACGTTCTATGATCGACACACAGGTAAAGCCGTACGAGCCTCCTTCCGTCAGCCTTCGTCAGAGAGAGAGACAATCCATGAATTGAGGAAAAAAATCGACGCCGGTACGGCTACCGATGAGGAAAAACGTAAAATGAAAGAATTTCGGGAGGAATTCACCGCCGCTCTGATATCCCGACCGGCTGAATTCTTTGAAGTCAAAGAAATCACTTTGGAGCCTCCAGAGCCGGCTCAAATTGTTGAAACCGCCCCCTGCGGAATTTGCGGGGAACAAACCATGGTCTCCAGAATGATTAAGCAGGGAGACTCGTTGGTTTGCAAAGGCTGCGCCAAATGAAGATAGCTGACAATTTTTTCATATATTTCTGGAATAACCCACGGGAAAACAATTGCAACAGTTATCTTATAGATGGGAAAGTTCCTGTCTTGATTGATCCCGGCCTTAAACAGCGCACTGACAGCCTGTTTGACCGGATGCGAGAGGATGGATTTGACCCAAAACGGATTGAGGTTGTAATTGGAACACATTGCCATCCCGACCATTTTACCGGCTCACAAAGATTTGCTGATTCCAACGTTAAAGTAGCGCTCTCTAGGGAAGAAGAAAAATTCATGATTGACGAAGGCGCCAGATGGTACTCTTCTCAGGGAAAGGATTCGCCTGAATCTCCGGTCAGCTTTTACCTCAAGGAAGGTGATCTAAAAATAGGAAAGCATGAATTTCAGGTATTTCTCACCCCTGGCCATAGCCCTGGAAGTTTGTGCTTTTATTGGCCTAAAAACAGGACCCTTATTTGCGGGGATGTAATTTTCCGTGGCAGTATTGGAAGAGTCGACCTCCCTGGAGGCAATAGTCAACAGCTTAAACAAAGTATTGACAGACTGACTCAGCTAAAGATCGACCTCATTTTACCTGGCCATGGTCCCGCTATTCAGGGAAGCGCCAACGTCCAGGCAAATTTTCAATTGATCAAAAATTATTTCAGAATGATGTAGATTACTAGGCGCGTTATCGTAATACGCTGTTTTTATGAAGCATTAAACTGATTATGGAATATACCTCTCTTGACATGAAACATACCCCGGTAAAAAAAGCTCAACACAGGCGCCAATAAATTACCCAGATGTTCAAAATTTCGGCGCCTATGATTGTTTTTTTGACTTCGATAAATCTAGTCATTTCAAGGTGTTTTCATGGCGGGTCTTTGGGTGTTCAAATTTTTGAACAAAAGTTTCAATCGCAACCTGTTTGTCAAAGTTAAAGTCATTGAACTAAAATCTGTATAACTGTATAATATGAATCGTGATATATACTGTGTCAAAATCGAATCACATTTTGGCACGGCAGTTGCTTAAGCAAAGGACAAGAAAATAATCTTTTCCTCCTACGCCAACTGCAATGTCAGTTGGTATTTTTTTTGGTCAGCGTAATAGATCAACTGATGACTAAAGCCACTGGCAACAGATTCATACTAGGGGTCCTTCTAGCCATTACTCTCTTCAGTATTTGCTTGGATGTGCATGGTGAGGAGCCTCGCAATCAGCCGCTCAAGATCGTTACTTTGCCATTCACTCTTTTGTCAGATACCGCTGATAACGAACTAAAATCTTTCTGCGAGCATGCGACAGAAACGATCAAAACTACTGTGAGGGATATGGGTCGTACCGTGGCCATAGTCCCCGATAGTGATTTGGACAAAATCCTGAAAAACAGGCCTTCCATAAAGAATGACGAAGACGCAATACGTTTGGCCTCAAAAACTGAGGCTGGCATGGCAATTTTCGGATTCCTGTCCCGAGAAAACAATTTATTCAGAATGAGGGGGGTAATGTGGAACCTTGAGACCAACAGGCGCACTGTGACAACCGATGTTAAAGTCGAAAATATTCACGCTTTGCCTGGCGCTCTCAACATATTCGCCGGAGCCATAAATAAACGGCTCATTGGAGTTCCCAAGCTCGAATTCTATAGATCGGAAGGCATGTCACCCGGCGCAACCCAGCCAAATCGGAACCCGGCTCTCGTGAACCTCCCAGGACGTTCTAATCAAGCGTCAGTTCCGTGGCGCAGCCCAGAGATGTCCATGGGGATTACCTCGATCGCGGTAGGTGATCTCGGGGGTGAAGGCAAGAATGATATCGTTTTTGTGGATGAAAACGGAATTACGATAAGCCGCTACGAAGATGGGGGATTAAAACCCTTGACCCGTTTTTCTCAGTCACCTGCGGTTTATTTGAGCGCTGAGGCCAAAGATCTTGATGGATGTGGTTTCGAGGAGCTTATACTTTGCTACAGAACTCTATCAGGATTTGAGTCTGCTATTCTGGATTACAAGGGCAAAAATCTCAGAATACTTGAAACGGTTCCAAACGTAATATTAAAAGTGATATCCGAGCCCATCGATGGTAAGGACCAGCAGATACTGGTAGGACAGAGGATTGATTCGGCAGGTAATCTTTTCAGTGGCAAGATGGAACGCTACGAATTTAAAGATGGGAAACTCCACCGTCAGGGAGAGATAAGTTTGCCTCCAGGCACGTTTATACTTAGTTACGCATCTGGTCGGTTTGGGCCGGATAAGAAATTTTTACGGATCATACTGAATCAGGATCAGCGATTGATGGCCTTCGATGAGGAAAATCGTCTGC
>JBMFSZ010000152.1:0-7991 GCA_049967315.1 Desulfomonilaceae bacterium | reverse complement strand
GCCTTTGTTTACTAGTGGTTTGAAATCAACCTGTGTAACCTGATAGGGCCTGAACAGATCCATGAGGAACTCTGGAACCAACCAAAATAGCGCAGCCATGATTCCGGTATAAAACAGAGCCAGGCTGACCGCGCATGTTACCCTTTTCTCTGCTATTTGGGGCTGTTCCCTGCCGATGTACTCACCGACCAGGGCGCTGGTTGCGATCGACATTCCAATCATTGGCAGAAAAGAAAGTGTTTCAATGCTAAGAGCAATATTTGTCGCGGCCAGATCGATTTCTCCGAGCTTTCCGATAATCAGCACAAACGCAGTAAATGAAGCCACATCGAGCACAAACTGAGCGCCGGCAGGGAGCCCGAATTTTAGCAGCGCTTTAAACACCTTGTTGTTAAAGCGGAATTCTTTCCTCGAGCCGTACCTTGAATCGTATCTGCGGCTTAGAAACAGGATAGCCCAATAAATACCCGGGATGAAATTTGTAACCGCGGTAGCGATACCTGCGCCCCTGATCCCCAACTCGGGAAAACCCATATGACCAAAAATCAGCAAATAATCGAGGATGATATTGCCCACATTTCCCATAAGGTTCCCGACCAGAACATGTGAGGTCCGGCCACGACCGGAAAAAAACGAAGATAACGCCGCGTTGAGCGGAAGTGAAACACCGCTGTACATAAGTATGGTGAAATACTGTTTCTCGAGCGCTACAATCGTAGGGCTGTGGCCCGTGTTGGAAAGAAGCCACTGCCCGAGGGGAATTGAAGCCAGCAGCAAAGGTAATGAAAGAAAAGAAAACCAGACTCCTTGCCATACCGCTTTGGAGCACGCCTTCCGGTTGCCGGCTCCATGGCTTTGAGCCACTAGTGTGTTGGTATATTGAGCGGTTCCCTGAAAAAAACAGCAAATTGTGAAATAGGTGATTCCCCCAGGGGTCGCAGCGGCAACGTCATCCAGACTGTGCCACGAAAGCATGAGGCGGTCCACGAAAAGGGCTATGGTCAATGATGAGGTGGAAAGTATCAGGGGTATGGCAATGCGTAGTACTTCCGAATACCCTTCCAGCGTATCAGTCACAAAATTATGGACAGGATTATTTTTGCCTGACATTTGGGGCAAATTTGTTTGAAGCCTGGATGACAGCAATATTTCCGAATTGCGGGCCTGTTCGTCCCGAAATTATTGTTTCAAACATCCGGGTGGAACAGACTCGCAGGGAAATATTTCGAGAGTTTGAAGGATTATCTAGGAAGGTATATTCACGGTTTTTTTGAGCACAGGAGAATATTTCCAGGTTACAACTTTTCGAGCGTCGAGAATTAACTCTTGTCCAGTTTGAGGATTACGTCCTCGTCTGGAATTTTTGTCTTTGACTGTCCATTTTCCAAAACCGGAGATCATAACGTCTTCACCGGAGATAAGACAATCCTTAACGATATCAAGGAGCTTCTCCACAATCTCTGTGGCCTCCCCCTTCATAAAACCGCAATCATCCGCTATCTTTTTAGCGATATCGGCTTTGGTAAGCGTCATATAAACCCTCCCAACCATTTAGGAAAAATCACAAATATAAATTTAAGTTAAAACATTTTGGGGCCAAAAGGCAAGAAGTTTTTTGAAAAAACATTATGATTAAGAATAGATGGAAATTACAGGCCAGAAAACTTGCGGTTTAATTGCACCAGAGCGTCACCGGCCCCTTTCACAAGTTTCCCAGAATAAGATTGTTTGACAAGGGCCGCTCGGATAAGCGACGCTGCGTCCGAGGGTTTGAACATGAAACGAATACCTGTCCTGATCCCAAGGACGTTTCCAATGCGCATGTATTTCCAGTATGGTCCCGGTAAATGAAGAAATCTACAAACGCCTGCAATGATCGTGGAAAAAGACAGAACTTTTTCGTCGAATCCCAGGTAAATTTCGGGACAAACAGCGGCTGCGCTGAACATTTGATCAATCGCCTCATCGAGATCCAGGTCTTCGGATATGTACCAGGTTTGTTCCAGCGGGTCAGTCGCCTTATTTACAAAACCACTCTGCTTGGCGAGATCCCATAGAGCAGTTCCGGGATAGATGCGAACCCCAATGAAAAACTGCGCCACATGGGTCACCCGACGACCCTGCTTTCGAAGGTTTTTCAGAACAAAATCCAATGAAGTTTGAAGGGTCTGGTTTGTCTCTCCCGGCCCACCAATCATGAAAAACCACCAGGCGGCAAATCCCGACTTGTTGAGGGCTTCTGCAGCCTTACGCACATGTTCGCTTGTGAATCCCTTTCGATAGCTAGACAACATGACGTCTGAAACTGATTCAGGTGTAATCATCAGAGACCTGAAGCCGGCGTTCCACATTAAATCCAGGTAGCGCTTGTCCAACCCTCTAGGGTGGACACCCATAGCTGTGAACCTGGCTTTCCAGGGGCGTCTTGATATCTCTTCAAGGATTGATACCGAATGATCAAGCGGATCATTAAACACGGAATCTACAAATTCAAAAGTATGAGGACGATATTTTATAAGCGCTTCTTCTATTTCATCCACTACTTCTACCGGATCCCGTAACCGCAATTGGCCCCCTTCAAGTGACTGATTGTATGTACAATAGATGCATCTGTTTCTGCAGCCTCGCTTGGTCTGAATATTGTACGCGGCTCCAATCTTCCGATAGCTCGACGTGTCAATCCACCGACCAATATCCGGTCCCAGGCTTTTGAACCGGTCGAATTCCGGCCGGGTCAAACCAAATTTTCCATCCACCAGACGACCAACTCCTGGAATTTCAAAATCTGTGATGCCCCGCTCCAGCAATTCCAGCAAAGCGGTGAAAGGCTTTTCACCATCAGAAACCACTATGTAATCGGCGTCGAGGAATCTGAACACCGCCTCCGGGGCCAGACTAACTGCTGATCCACCAATAACTATTGGACATCGGGTGAGTTCCCTGATTTTTTCAACAACCTCCAGCGTGTCCGAAAGGTAAGAGATCGGATGCAACATATTTACGTTATCGATATTCCTTACCGAAACACCAACCACTTGGGGAGCAAAAGAAGTTATGGCTCGTTCTACTTGTTTGAATGCTTTTTTACCCGCAAAACAAAGGTCAAGAACCTGGACATCATGCCCAGCGGCCTCTACGGCGGAGGCTACGTAACAAAGTCCAATCGGGGCTGCCGCGAGCATATCTCCCTTTCTGTTGCTATTGATCAACAATACTTTCATTGTCTTAACCCAATAGCCCTGACAGTCTTCGTATTGAAGCCCGGAACCCGGTCATAACTTTGATAGGCTCTAACGCCGCTCAAGGACAGGAATCCGAGGCCTTCCGGAAGGATCAGTGTTTCAATGGGAGCGTTTGCAAATATTCGCAGTCTTGATTTCAGCTTCGGAGAAATAAGAAACCACGACTGAAAATAATCTCCGAGATTTTGGGTCCAACTCAATGACATGTCCAGGGGATCACAGAGTTTGTATCCTGTTCCCAGAGCTTTCACAATTGACTCTTTGGCTGACCAGATGAAACCGGCTGCTTCTGGTTCTGAAAATTTATGGACAGACTGTGCAAGTTCGAGTTCCTTGGCGCTAAAGGCTCTTTCCAGGGGATATGGCTGGAAAAATTCCGAGGGAAAAGCGACATCTATTCCACAATTAATATTAGCCTGGGCTACGGCAGCCCACACTTTTCCCGGGGAATAAGAAAACGAGATAGAAAGCTCAATTCCATTGCCTAATATTAATTTAGGCCTGCCAAGGAAATTGGCCTTAATATCAAAATCTGGCACATCGCTGTCGATGATGCTGGCAATCAACATCGACGCGATTTTTCGTTTAATTTGACATCGGTTGTCCCTAGATAGTTCTGGCAATGCATGACTGATTCCTGTGAAAAATATTTGAGCGTCAAGCGCCCCAAGTTTTTTGGAAACAATCATTTTAGCCATTCCTGAACGAGGCGATTCGTGCTCCACAATCTTTAAATCCACCTCATCATGATATCTTTTGCGTACATTACCGGGGCGCCATTTTCGTCAAAACCCAACGCGTCCCAAGTGACTCCCTTCTCATCACTCCCACGTTTTCTGGCTTGAACGACCAGTTTCTCTCCATGGGTGATTTTTCGGAAGCATTCGAGTTGGTTTATCCCGAAAGGAATGAGAATCCTTTTTTCGCTGTCATCCCGCATGGCCAGGTAAAAATTCACCAAGTGCATAAATGCTTCAAACAGGTAAGGAGAAAACTGATACCGTGTCTTAAGTGGTTTGCTGAAGTCTTCTGACTGCTTGTAGATAAACTCACCCTTGATGCAATCGGGCCCAGTGCCATCGAGTCGTTCCATGACCCGATATCGCCCCTTAAGATCCGAGCGGTCAGAATACCAGTTCAAAACTTCCTGATGTTCCATCGGACGTGTGTCCAGTTCCTCTTGCAGAACAGGGAACCCAGCAAACGAGGCAGGGGGTTGCAAAGGCCGCCCGGAGAGAACAACCTGACCCTTGAAATTAGGGTGATTTTTCTCCAGCAGCTTTGCATCACCGTTTTTACTCTGGAAGAGGACGGCGTCACAAATGACATTCCCTCCAGATTCCAGGATCTTTTTAACCAGGATTTGACCCCTTATCAATTTATTGGGAGGGCATTCCATCATGTCGAGAAATCGGGCGTCCCGAATGCCTGTAATAGTCAGATATGGGAATAGCGCCCTGGAAGCCTCCATGAATGTTTCAAGCGCCATGATGGCGGAAACTATCGGGTGTTTAAGAGACTTGAAAGGTTTATGATCTACTACCCACAGGTCTTTGCCCTGGTCGAATGTTCTTTCCGCCTGAAGCGAGCCAACATCCGCATTCAGATCTGTAACCTGATCTATCATTGGAAAGATAGACCTGCTGAATTCAACCGTTCCCACCCCTAAAGCGGCTTGATCGATTACTCGTGGGGTAGTGTCAAGGGGAGCGGATTCAAGGGAGGGCAGATTTTTCATAAACAACACCCAGACGTCGCCTTTGGGAGCATTAAACAGTTCTTTTAAAAACATTCCCGAGAGTTCGTTGATCGTTATATATGAGGCGTTCATACGTCGCATCAATTCACGAACTTCCTCATCATCAGCCATGCCCGTTCCTTCGATCGGCGGGAGCATCAGAGCCTTGAAAATGGTTCGAGGATGAAAAGACTTCAGGCTCCTTAAAAGGCCTGACATCATCCTGTTACCCGCGGCGTAATTTACCTGGCCCGGATTCCCCTGGATTGCCGCTGCTGAGGACAAGACGACGAAGAACCGGAGCGCTGTCTTATCGAGCGCCTCGAATATGTTCAGGGCTCCATTGAATTTGACCTTGACTACCTCAGTGAAATCACGCGGGGACATTCGTTTGATAAAGTTGTCCCTAAGGAGCCCAGCCCCATGAATTACGCCTGTTATTTTTCCATGGTGACTTACAATTTCATTGAATGTGGATTTCAGAGCGTCTAAATCTGTTACATCTACTTTGTAGTAGTAAGCGTCTATACCTTCGGACCTAATTTCCTGGAGTTTTTTCCCGGCCAAACGTGCTCTGTTATCATCGTTGACATTACTCTGAGTGGAATCGATTGGCGTTCTGCCCAAAAAAATCAGCTTGGGATGAAATGGAGCCAAAGCTCGACCCAATTCCGCCGATACCCCTGTCAGTCCACCGGATACAAGGATTACATCGGCAGTACCAAGCTGAATCCCTGCATGACCATCGTGAATAACTACGGGCGACACCTCCCCCTGAAGCGCATATAGCTCTCCATCACGGCAGATCATTTGAGTCGGTTTTTTGCTTCTATCCATCGCGCTCCTGATGGCCATTCTGAGTTCAGAAGGTGAATCCAGGAACATGGTTCGAAACAGAATAGAGCTGAACTCCAGAGAAGCGCTTAGAAACAGACCCGTAACTGCTTCCAGGAAGGCTGATGGTGTTTCGGCCCCTGTTTGGAGACAAATGGCCATTTTTTTGGTTGGTTTGTCGATAAATTCCTTGAAGACTTTGAAAAAACCCGCAAGAAAATCGGACAAATAAGCGGTATCGGCATACCTAGTTTCAAAAACCTCATCTGTGATCAAAACAAGGCCGGCCAATGACTCCTGCCTCAGGATCGATTCCTTCACCATCGCCACATCAGAATCCGACAACAGATCGATTACAGGGCCCTCGGAAACAGAATTCGATGGATTGTAAAAAAAGAAATCGATGCGGACACCATAGTCCCTTCTAAAAACATCCCCAGCCTGACGACACAAGTCTTCGGATGTAGCAGGACCGATGATTATTATCGAATCCAGCGGGCTCAGTTCCAGTGGCTGGAATGAATCGTTGCTGATTGCGGACTCTGTGAACACAAGTCTTTTCAGCTCCTCTTGCCGTACGTTCTGGACGACTTCAAAGCTGGTCTTTTCCTGACGAGGACCACCGGAGTCATTCGAAGCGCCTTCTCTCGAAAGTACTGAATCCAGGCGCTCAGCCAGATCCTTGATGGTCCTCACATCCATAAAATCTTCCAACTCTATTTTGATCCCGAAATGACTTTCAACGGAATCCATTATTACAGGCAACCTACTGGACCTTATGGCCAAGTCTTCCCGCAGGTCCATATGGGGTTCTATCTCATCCCTTTCGTAACCGGTAACCTCCATAATTATCCTGATGATGGACTCCATAGTGTCTTCACCAGCGGATTCCGGTGGTAAGGACGGTTGTTCCTGAACAGAAGCGCTAACCGGAACAGACGTGGTGAGCTGGGGTTTCTCATAACCAGTATCCATAGGAACAATAGATCGTGGCGCAGTACCGAACATGTCGCCAAGGATCTTATCCAGATCAGCTTCAGTGAAAGTGGATTTTTTCTGCTTCCGGATTTTGTTGAGGATAGCTGGCTTGATGAATTTTCCAAAAGTGTCCAGAACAAAACCATTGATTTCATTTCTTATAATTTCACCCAAGTCATCATGCGCAGAACGAACACCGTGGGACTCACTCGCGAAAGAAGCAGGCCGTTGACTCTGGATTGGAGCAGTTGACTGGGACCTGGCCTCACCTCCACCTATTTCCCGAACATTTTCAACTTCCAAAACTCCTTCAGCATAAAGTTGGGCAAGAGCGGTCTTCAGCATCAGTGACTCAGCCGAAGGCAGGCAAGTCTGAATGCAGGAAGATTCTTCAATTGTGTCCTTTATAAGATTAGAGAGGATTTCCCTTGGCCCAACCTCCACAAATAATCTGACTCCGTAGTCGTTCCAGAGGGTCTGAACATTCTGGAGCCAGTGAACAGGCGATTCCAGATGAGCCATCACAATTCGTTTAATTTCTTCGGTGTCCTGAGGGAATGGCTGCATGGTAGTGTTTGAAACTACCGTGAGTTGGGGTGCATGGAATTGGATGCCATCAATAAATTCCTTCAATTCATCATGGATACATCTCATGATTGGCGAATGAAACGCCATGCTGACTCTCAGGATAGTGGATCTGTAGCCCATTTCCTTGAGTTTTGCAGCCGTGGCTTTCGACTCCTCGGTTCCACCACCTATAACTATCTGCCTTGGAGAATTGATGTTGGTAATGAAAACGTTTCCGGTATCTTTGAGCAGATTGTCGATAACGTCCATTGGCGCATCGCAGGCCACCATGATCCCCGGATCTGCATTCATTTCACAAGCTTTATCCATGCAAACGGCACGCTTGTTCACGATACGGAAACCATCCTCGAAAGAATAAACGCCGGCCAGACACAATGCCGTCAATTCGCCTAGACTATGCCCTGCCAGAGCAGTTGGGCGCATGCCTAAAGAAATAAGATATTGAACCAGCGCAAATTCCAGAGTGAACAGTGCTGGTTGCTGCCATCTTGTTTTTTGGAGATCTTCTTCATTGTCAAAAAAGATGAGTTTCAAAATATCGAACTCGGCTATCTCTGCGGCTTTGTTCATCCATTTTCTCACCACTGGAAAATTGTTGTACAATTCATGGC
>JBMFSZ010000151.1:0-8010 GCA_049967315.1 Desulfomonilaceae bacterium | reverse complement strand
GCGCTAGCTAGCAGGAACCCTGGAGATCCAAATTGACCTGAAATCAGTGAACCGAGCAGGATTCGTCCTAAAGTGATCAGCGCCGCATCCTTAAGCCCAAACAAGTATAAAGTAGTTAGACCGATGATATTAGCGAATCCAAAACGGAACCAGCCCACCGTAACAGGGATTAAAGACTCCAAAGAATGGATTGCTGTTGCGAGCGCCAGGAGTACAGCCAATCTGGATAGTTTTCCGGTCCTGTCATTCATCTACTTATGGCATCCAACCCGCCAAAACCGTCCCGACCAATACGAACTATAATCCGGTTTGGCACACAGACCAAAGCGCTCCCACCCGCCGATACTGCGCCCATCCTGACACAATAATGATTTGGACAAGGTGAATTGAGTATTCTAACTTTACCTGCCTGAATTTGAACCTTGGTCTCACCTAATGGCCCATTAACAGAGACTAAGCGATCGTGGCTAAGTGAGTATCTACCAGTGAGTTTGCCATCTACCGTTACGTACACTGTATTACCCCCGGCCGCCAGACGATTAGGTAGAAAAATAAAAAGGCTCCCGGCTAGGAGGAACATCATCAGGATAACCAGAATGTCCCCATTAGTAAAATATCTGAACCACAAACCCGGCTTCAAGGATTTTAAAGATTCCTCTTGATTTCATTGAGTTATCCAATAGTTCCACAAATCGGCCAACAAAAGCAAGACTTCGGATTTCATTTATACAGAGTATTGAAAAAACTTTTTCAACATTTGTAAATATATTTAAACATAAGCTCCTAATACTTAAACTATTACCTACTTTTTACTTGCATCACATTAAGCTTCAATATAAATGTTATTAAAGTAGATTACCGCGGCAATTTCGCGCCTCAGGTGTCCCATCATGAAATGTCCAGCATGCGGCGAAATCGAGGATAAGGTCATAGATTCACGATTAGCCAAGGATAATACGGTCATACGTAGGCGACGACAGTGTCTGAATTGCTTGAAGCGATTCACGACGTACGAGCGTATCGAAGAAGTGGTCCCCTTCGTAATTAAAAAGGACGGCCGCAGGGAATCATTTGACAGACGGAAGATCGTCGAAGGAATGCTCAGAGCATGCGAGAAAAGACCTATTAGCGTCGAACAAATAGACTCAGTGGTTGACAGTATCGAGCAGGATCTCATGGAGAGATCTGAAAAAGAGATACACGTGTCATACATTGGTGAAAAGGTGATGCAGGCTCTCAAGAAACTGGATGAGGTCGCATATGTCAGGTTTGCCTCAGTTTACAGATCGTTCAGAGACATAGAAGAATTTGTCAATGAAATAAAGGAATTATATGAACTCAAAGAATCAGTCGAACCACCAACCGATCACGGACAACTAGATGATAACCAAATCCGCGAAGACATCTCCAGAAGCGACTAGATTTATGTCTCGAGCCATCCGGTTGGCTAGGAGGGGGATGGGCCGAACTTCTCCGAACCCAATGGTTGGGGCCGTGGTAGTTAAATCCGGAAAAATAGTTGGTGAGGGTTTTCATCGAGCCCCAGGGGAACCACATGCCGAAGTAGAGGCGATTCGGTCTGCCGGATCGCAAACCCATGACGCGGAACTGTTCGTCACTCTCGAGCCGTGTAATCACTACGGTAGAACCCCTCCCTGCACGCAAGCGATCATGGCAGCCGGAATTAAAAAGGTGTATTATGGCATCGATGATCCCAACCCTGGAGTAATCGGCGGTGGCGCCGGTTTTTTGCGTAAGGCAGGCATCGAAGTCGTAGGACAGGTGCTCGAAAATAGATGCAAATCCCTCAATGAGGTTTATTTGGCTAACGTAACTCTTAAGCGACCGTATGTATACCTCAAATTGGCAATGAGTCTGGATGGCAGAATTGCCACGCGGACAGGCCACTCAAAGTGGATAACCTCAGAGCAATCGAGGTCAAAGGTACACAGAATGAGAGACAGGGTATGCGCTGTCATGGTCGGCATTGAAACAATCCTTTCTGATAACCCTTTCCTTACGACGCGATTGAAAGGGAGGACCGGGCGGGATCCAATTCGAATAGTAGCGGATTCGAATTTGAGAACCCCTTTGGACGCCAACATTTTTAACCAGACCTCTCTGTCTGGGGTAATCATTGCAACGCGTCTCAATCCCCCTTCCCGGCTCAAAGCGCGACTCGAAAAAAAAGGCGCAAAAATAATCCAGACATCCGGAATAGAGAGGGTCGATCTTAATGACCTGCTTTCCAATCTCTTTAACATGGGCATAACTTCATTATTGATCGAGGGTGGAGCAAGATTGGCTTGGGGCGCTCTTGAAGCAAGAATAGTCGATCGGTGTACTTTTTTTTACGCGCCCATAATAATTGGTGGAAAATCGGCTCCGACCGGAGTCTCCGGAATCGGTATAAATAGGCTGGAAGAAGCTCCCCGCTTAGTGGAAATGCGATCTTCCAAGTCTGGGTCCGATATCATGGTGGAAGGAAGAGTTGTTTATCCCGGGGACATAAATGATATTGCAGATTAATCCAAACAACCCTCAGCCGAGACATATTTCCCGGGTCGTGGAAATCCTTCGGAAGGACGGCGTAATCGTTTACCCCACCGACACCGTATATGGATTGGGATGTGATATTGCCAGTAAAAAGGCGCTTGAGAGGGTCAGAAAAATTAAAAGATTCGACAACAAAAGGCATCTTTCCTTTGTTTTTGCTGACTTAAAAACGATTTCCCTTTATGCGCAGGTCACAGACAACGATTACAAGATCCTAAAACGATATTTGCCTGGGCCCTATACTTTTATTCTCAAGGCCACCAGACTTGTACCCAGGATTGTATTAACCAGAAAACAAGAAGTCGGAATCAGAATACCCGATAACAGGATTTGCCAGTCCTTGCTAGCTGAACTCGGTAACCCCATCCTTAGCTCTTCAGTAAGACTACCGGATGATCAGCTTTTGGATGACCCTCGTGAGATTGATCGGATATACAAAGGCCTGGTTGATTTGGTAATTGACGGAGGGACCTTCTTACCGGCGCCTTCGACAATCGTTAGTCTTTTTGATGATGAACCCACCGTCTTGCGCGAAGGCAAGGGTGACGTCAAGCCTTTTCATCGCGACTGACCAGATGGAACAGAATGTTGGCGGTTGTTTTAGAACTCCCCGCATGCTTGTTTAACTCGTCTCGACCACGTAGCCCTAGTTCCCTCGAGAGTTTCAAATCATTTAGAGCGCCATGGATGGCTGTATAAAGTTCTGTTCCGTCTCGGACTTCGCTCGCAACCCCCACTCTGACAAAGAGATCCCTGGCATCCCTGAAATCTTCCATTGACGGGCCAAAAAAAATTCTTTTCCCCCAGGCTACCGGTTCCAGTATGTTTTGCCCACCACGTGGAACCAGCGACCCCCCTATAAATACAACAGAAGCTGTCGAATAAAATTTGAACAACTCGCCAGTAGTGTCCAATACAATGATATTCCTTGCGCCTCGTCGTTCACCATTTTTTTGTGCGCTCCGTAAAAACGGTATATCAAGCTTTCTCTCTTTAACAGCCTCTAGTATCACTGGTACCGTTTCTACGTGTCGTGGCGCTATTATCAATATAAGATCTGGAAAATCACTCAATAATTTCTGGAAACATTCCAGAACTGTTTCATGTTCACCAGGATGTGTGCTCCCTGCAAAGAAAACAACGTTCCCTTCATCCAAACCAAGCATCGCCCTGGCCTCAGCCCGAACTTCATCCGAAACATTTCCCAGGGCAGCGTCAAACTTGGTGTTGCCAACAACCCGTACCCGTTCAACAGGCGCGCCCATTTGCAGTATACGTTCTTTGTCGGTCTCTGATATCATCATAAAAGAATCAATCTTTTCCAACAGCCTGGACAGCAATAAGCGACCTTTCATGTAGCGCGGAAACGAGCGATCCGAAATTCGGCCATTAGCAAGAGCTATCGGGGTTCCACGCGACTTTAGGCTATAGAGAAGGTTAGGCCAAATTTCCGTTTCCATTAAAACAAAAAGATCAGGTTTTATATTGCCTATCACGCGATTGACTGCTAACGGAAAATCCATGGGCATGTATAAGAACGCGTCTACACATTCGATCTCTGACGTAGCCTTGGACATACCGGTTTCAGTCCCTGTGGAAACAACAATTGTGGAATCCGGAACCAGCTTTCGAAATTCTCTGGCCACAGGAGCAAGCGCAACCACTTCCCCCACGGACACTGCATGAAACCAAACTACGGGTTTTCTGAGAGTTTTTTGGGGAAACGTGTCAGGAAGAAACCCAAGCTTGCCCCTAAACGAACGCCTATACTTGCCAGTCAGAAGAATTTTCGGACCGTAATACCCTATAACAAGAGGCACACCGACAACGTGTATTACTAAATTGTATAAGAAACGGATCATGGAAAAGGGATTTCGACAAATTATCGGCAGGACTCTGTTTTAACAGAGAATGTCGGTTCAATTTGAAAATTTTTTTCTACGAGAAAAGGGTTGACTTCGATTTTTGAGATCTTGGCTAAAGTTCGCCAGCCACCGATAGGGGATACAACGTCGAATTTATGAGGCAGCCAGCCATAATCTCCCTGGTGAAAATCACCAAAATCAGCTGTCAGATCAATATCACCCCTGGGATTAATTCTTACCAGGCGCAGGAGATTCATGTTACGACTATCCAGAGTAGCCCCCCATACCCTACCACCGAAAGTTATGCGAACAACCAATTTTTCCGCATCCCTAGATAACACCCGATCGAATCTGACTTCACGCCATTGAAGCAATACCATAGGAATGAGGCTCTCTATTTCGGCAACATCCGGGAATTTCTTCCCAAAGCAAGCGCGGTCACCTTTGATTACCTTCGCTTCCTGAGGGACGTAAAGTTCAAAATTATTTGATTTAATCACGAGCTCAAATAAAGTGCTCCCAGCGGCGGCCAAGCCCTGAAAACGGAAATCGCTAGGTCTGCGATAGAGAAGGAAGCCTTTGACATCCTGTCGAGACTTATCAACTTCGTTCATGGTCGTAACATTCATGACTGCTTTAAAAGCAGAGAGATTCTTACCACGGTTGAACAGCAGATTGGGAATATCTTCAGGCCTAGCCAACGGGTCAGCACGAAGATCATCTGAAATCATCACTACTGACAGAAGAGTCAACACCGTCAGGAAAAGTCCGTATAATTTTAAATGATTGTGATTCAGCTTACATATCCCATAATTTAATTGGAACTTCTATAACAAAAAACCAGCGTCTCCATAGACAATATTATATCGGCAGAAAAAAAATTAAAGACAAATTTACCTTCGCCTTCTCTTATTTGCCATAGCCTTTCGTGGATAAACGATGATCCTCCTCAGGGGGCCTTCTCCATAGCTTTTGGTATAAACTTCCTTGTCTTCGGCCAGTATTAAATGGATGATCCTGCGTTCGCTAGCCGGCATTGGATTGAACGCGACCGGTTTCAGTGAGCGTCTAGCCTTCATGCTCATCTTTACCGCCATATCACGAAGATTTTCGTGTTTACGCCTGCGGTAGTCCTCAGTATCCACTACAATTTCAGTTTTTTCTTCTAGGGATACTTCCCTATTAAGAGCCTTATTAATTATAAACTGCAAGGCATCAAGGGTTTGTCCACGTTTGCCTATGAGCAGGCCGCTCTTATCTCCAATTATGTTCAGCACTATTGAGTCATTCGAAACCGAGGCTTCAACTGAAGCCTCAACCGGGATGCGAGAGATTATACCTTGGAGGACAGATTTAGCCTCCTCTGCTATCTTCAATTTTTCAGGATCCACATCTTCGCAGCCACTGGTAGCCTTAGATTCTACCGATGGAATTTCACCGTTAATTCCGTCACCTGATTCCGCGTCCGTGCCCTTATCGATGGGAAATGTTGCAGCCATTTCAACAGGTTGTGGGGCCTGAACCTCAAGAGCCTCTTTTATGATATCACGTTTACGAACGCGTACTCTCGCATTCCTATGTCCTACCAATCCCAAGAATCCCCTCGCGCTTTCCTCGATCACCTCAACTTCAAGAAGAGATTCCTCAACGTTTAGTTCTTGGCAGGCTTTGGCAATTGCATCCTTTACAGTCTTCCCAGTATATTCAACGTAACTCATATTTCTCATACCTCAGCGGGTTAGCCTATTCGTAATTAATTGTTGGCCAATGGACAATATGTTGCTAACTAACCAGTACAGGACCAATCCCGAGGGAAAATTCAGGAACATATAAGTAAATACTACAGGCATTAGCAGCATCATTTTCTTTTGTGTCGGATCCCCTGCCGATGGCGTCATCCACTGCTGTAACACCATCGTCCCACCCATGAGAATTGGAGTCACATAATAGGGGTCTGGAGCGGAGAGATCTCGAATACAAAAATAGATGGAAGGCACGCACATAAATGGAGCGTGCCGAAGCTCAATAGCATAGGAAAGGGCCTGGTACAAAGCAATGAACACTGGAATCTGGAGGAACATTGGCCAGCAACTTCCTAAAGGATTGACCTTGTTGTCCCTGAAGAGCTCCATAGTGGCCTTGTTAAGAGCAGTCTTATCGTCTTTGTATTTCTCCTTCAGTTTTGCTATTTGAGGCTGCAGGTCCTGCATTCTTTTCATCGACTTCATGCTTTTGTGAGTCAATGGTATAAACAAAATCTTAATCAAGAGAGTAAGTAATATAATGTCGATTCCATAGTTACCAGTCCCTGGAATTTTAACCCCAAACACAGTGAATCCAGAATTGGAGAACCGGAGGAATTGCATGAGATAGGTAGACATATAGTTCAGAGCTCGATAGTTGCTGTAGACTAGCGCCCGCTGCAAGTCTCCACCAGCAGCCTGAAGATCGTTGGCTTCTTTTGGGCCCAGATATAGTCCCAGTCGTGTTTCAGTAGATTTACCACCGGCTGGAATCTCTAGGGACCCATATCTGACAAGAATTTCCGCGACATCATTTTTAGTTGGTTTTAGAAGGGTTACCTTGCCTGCTGGTTTATCCGCAAAGACCAAGGCCTTGAAGAAATATATGTCCCCTAAACCGGCCCAGGTGACTTGCCCGGAAAGCTCCTCGTCTCCTTTAATATCCTTGAAGTAATAATCCTTGAGAGACCCATCCAATAGGACTAGTACACTATTCCAGCTAAACCTTTGATGGGGATCCTCAGTGAAAAATTTTCTCAGGGGGAATGTTACGAGGTAATCACGCGACCTGTCCGTCGTGTTCTCAAGGTCGTAAATCAGATCAATGGAATATGTGTCCGCATGAAAAACAAACTTCTTGTAGATTACGAGTCCGCTTTGTGATTTACCCCTGAAAACTAAGGTTCGGCTCTCTCCGGTTTTCTCTACTCGAATATCCGAATCCTTGGGATCAAATGAATATGCCAGATTGGAATCCGAGAAAACCTCGTCAGATCGCGTCAGTCTTATCGATGGGCCTGAAGTGTCCGGGCCCTCGGGTGGAAACAGATTTACCAATTCCGGGCTTCCAATATGGACAGTATATCTCTTGAGACTAAAAGAGATTACCCTTCCTCCAATGTTGCTTAGAATTGCGCGGTAATTTGGGGTATCTACGGTTATCTTTGACTCTTCGACCAACGAACTGGCCGTCTTGACGTTCTCAGACTCAGATGGGGCTTTAGCGGATTTAATCTCAGCCTCACTAGCAGAAGATTCGCTAAAGGACTTTGTGAGGTCAGTTGAATGTTTTTGATCCAGTTCGGCTTTCTTCTGGGCTGCGGTTTTTGATGGAGTGTTGACATGAGCAGGCGGTGAAAAGGCATGAAAAAAATATTGAAAACCTACAATAATCAACACCGATAAGATGATGGACAGTATTAAATTTCGATCCATTATTGGATTTCCCGCCTTAGTATTGAAAAAGCGATTTGTTACCCGGATATCTCTAATTTTAAAGAAGAATCAGGGTACGGGATCAAAACCCGAAGGCCCCAAAGGTCTGCACCTTAACAAACGACGAAAAA
>JBMFSZ010000150.1:0-8049 GCA_049967315.1 Desulfomonilaceae bacterium | reverse complement strand
CAGAGGGTAGCAGCATGAACAAGCAGCTTGCACCTAAAGATCGCGTTCAAGTGTCTCAAACCTTCGGACCACTTCTCTTAATGGCCAGCCGGCTCTCGAGGTTTATGAACGTTTCCTGGGAAAACACTCATCGGATCTTCCCGCTGTTGGAGTTGAATATCCCTTTGGCTTCATAGACGAATCAGGGCAATGTGGAGACAAGGACCAACTTGTTCTAAGAGCCACCATGTCGGTTAACCATGAGGATGGGTCCATAGCTTTTGCAGGTGAAATACCTGAAGGCGCTTTGGTCCGATTGACTTGCGGAGACTACGGTTCAATAATTCAAGCTGCTGAGCAGGCCGCGAATCAAGCTCTCGCAGAACTGGGGAACGGTAGACCAGCGCTAATCTTTTTGTATTCATGCATGGCACGCAGAATCGTTCTGGGTAGAAGAACCGCCGAGGAAGCGCAACACATTCTGTCTGTATTTGGTCCCGACATACCAATGATTGGATTCTATTCTTACGGGGAATATTGCAGACCGAGGTGTGGTAGCCCTAGCCTTTTTCACAATGAAACCGCCACAGTAACTGTCCTTGGGAATTGAGAATGGCTGAATCAAGAACTCCTCAGCAAAGGCTTAACGACCTGGAAGAACTCCTTGAAGTCGCCGAAAGGAAATCGGACATCCTCACAAACCTGCTCAAGGAGGCCAATGCTGAGTTCGAAAAAGCCCTTGAACTCGTTACAAAAACCGAAAGCAATTTCAGGGCGGTTTTTGAGAATATTCCAGAGGCCATTTATATAATAGACGCCGAGACGAGAAGGATTCTTGATTGCAACCAATTTGTCTATGAATGGCTTGGTTATTCGAGGCAGGAGCTCCTTACCATGCGATTGGATGATTTGGTGGACGGTTTTCCGGTCGGGATAGAGACGAATATTAAATGGGCCATAGATCACGGGATGCTTCGGGTTGTAGAACGAAAGTACAAAACCAAAACGGGTTCGGTTGTTGATGCTGAGGTTACAGGGACATTAGTTGAATATGGCGGGAAAGAGTGTCTAGCTATTCTTGTTCGGGACGTTACCGAGCGTAAAAGACTCGAGGCTATTTCTAGATATAAAGAACTGTTTGAAAACGTTAGTGATCCTGTTTTTATCAACGACTTTGATGGCAATTTTCTTGAGGTAAATGAGGGGGCTTGCCGTTTGTTCCATTACTCCCGTGAACAACTACTCTCCATGCATTTGAAGGAACTGGTAAAGCGGAAACAAATCGGAATTTTGATCGAGAATGGAGATCGAATTCGAAAAGGAGAAGCTGTCCAGTTTGAACTCGAGTTGACTGACCAAAAGGGAGAATTAATCTTTTTTGAACTTCATTCACGGCCTGTCACATTTGCAGACAAGTCCGCAGTGCTCAGCGTGGCACGCGATATAAGCGTCAGGAAGAAACTGCAGGAAACTCTCATAAAGACGGAGCGCCTGATGGCCATCGGCGAAATGGCCAGTGGTGTGGCTCACAATTTCAACAACTTGTTGCAAATGGTCATGGGATCTGCCCAGGTTGCCCTGAATGAACTTGCCGCAGGAAGGATTACCAACTGTCAAAAAGCCATAGGTGTCATATTGCATTCAGCCGAACGTGGCGCCGACATTGTGAGACGTATCAAAGATTTCACGGACCATCGATCGGCCGGCATAAATCAATCAGAGAAATTTAATCTTACTGAGATAGTTAGAGAGGCTGTAGAATTTACTAAACCGCTTTGGAAAGGCCTGCCAATATTTAAGAAACTCAAGCTCAATTTAGATCTTATTGAAAAATGTTTCGTTAAGGGACGCGCCTCTGAGATCTATGAAGTCCTGGTCAATCTCATAAAAAATTCCGTTGAAGCCATGCCGAACGGTGGAATTTTGACCATCAGGATTAAAAAAGAAAAATCTAAGGTTTATTTGACCGTAACCGATACAGGGTACGGTATTCCCAAAGAAAATACGCAGAGAATTTTTGACCCGTTTTTTACAACCAAAGGATGGAAAAGTAGCGGTTTGGGACTATCTTCAAGTTATGGCCTCATAAAGAAAAATAAAGGCGAAATTTTGGTAGAAAGCGATGTCGGGAAAGGCACGATGTTTACCGTGGTCTTACATGGAGCTAGGGTTGATCGCGAAAGGGGACGCGTGAGGCGAAAGATATCGACCAACCGACAGGGAATAAGATTTCTGGTAATCGATGATGAAGTAAACCTGCTAACAGCAATGCGAATGTTCTTTGAAGATTCAGATGTAGAAATAATTCCGGCGGCTTCCGGCAGGGAAGGACTCAATGCCTTTTTCAAAGGGAACGTTGATATAATACTGTGTGATTTAGGAATGGATGACATGGATGGATGGGAGGTCGCTCAACGCATAAAATGCTTCTGTGAATCGGAAAAGATTCAAAAACCTCCTTTCATAATCTATACGGGCTGGGATCAGAATTTCGATCAAAAGGATCTTGCCAGGAAAGGTGTCGACCTGATAGTGACAAAACCGGTTCCGTATGACCAGCTCCTCCAGATTATGCAGAAAGCCGTAAAAAGGAACAGGGCCACCAACCCCAAATTTTTCAAAAATGTCTCAGGAAACTAGACCATGTTCGCCCCACATGACCTCATTATAAATCTTTTCTCATTATTTCAAATACTTGATTAGCCACACAATGCGTCGGGTGGGGTTTAAGTTCCCACCTTTAGACCTCTAAAACACTTCTTCTATCCAACTCATCCCTCTAAGCCCGCAAATATTTAGGCTGATTCAAAACACTGAAGCCTTTATAGATCATGGCATAAAACCTGCTCTGAGGACTTCAAACCTGTTTCAGTTTATTTCACGAATATCGGAAGGCGTCAAACTAACATGATCGATTACTTGGCCTTGAAAAGATTCCCTGGGAGTCGCAAACCTTACGATAGCGCAGTCCACTCTATCTGTCAGGAATGCAGCACAGGCTGCGGTTTGGTGGCCTATCTTCAACAAGGTCGAATAGTGGATATTCAGGGCGAGGAGGAACATCCGGTTAGTAGAGGAAGGCTCTGCGCGCGAGGGATCGCATTTTGGTCGCTGTTAACGAGCAACGACAGACTGCAAAAAGTGACATTTAGGAAATCGCAAAGAAATGAGCCAGAAGAATTCGAGAATTGGGAAACAGGACTAGATTTGCTTGCGGAACGATTAAAGAAGTCGCGAGACCTCTATGGTCCGGAATCGCTCCTAATCGGGTGTGATCCGGACGCTGGCCTCGACTTTTACTATGCCGCATTACGTTTTTGCGAATTCTGGGGTACCCCCAACATATTTAATCCTCTCGACGATCCAGATGCTACAGTCAGAAGAAGTCTCTTCAAAAAACCGTGCTACGAGTGGCTCAGCAATAAATGTTTTTTATTGGTTGGGGCTGATCCTGCTTCTACCCATCCCATAGCGTTTGGCTGGATAATGGAAGCGCAAAAAAATGGGGCAAAGATAGTTAGCGCTGATAATCGCTTTACTTCTACCATGTCGAAGGCCGATTTCTCTCTCATCCTCCGACCTGAAAAAGAAAATCTTTTAGGTATATCGTTGATGAAGCTTCTTCTCAATGATGAGAATTGCAATCGCAAATTTTTGCCAGAAAAAACTCTGAAGTCTTTTGCTGAACTTGCTCTGGGTGACCTAGCCAAATCAATTGGAGTCTCAAGTAACAAAATTGAAGAGTTGGCCCGACTGCTTGTAACCACAGCGCCTGTCCAAATAATTACCTCGAAGAAGATGGCGCATTTGAGCGGTTATGGAATCTGGGAGGCGATAGCTGATGCGATGGGCTGGGCTGGTCATGACGGAGGAGGGTGGTATCCATTAGATTCTGGTAGACCCGTCATTGACTTAACAAAGGATGCTAGATCCTCGCAAGGATCATATCTCGCCGGTAATTTCACGAGTTATACTGACATAAAAAATTTATTGGAAAGTGCGGTGACAAATCAGGAACCGTCAATTCGGACCCTAATTTGTACTGGGAATTCCATTGAGGATTATTTTGCTCCTCTGGCGCCACTTTCCACTAAATTGGACACAATCGCCTATTTCGGGGTGTCCCAAAACGCTACCTCCAAATTGGCCAATTTGGTCTTTCCAGCCGCACTTTGGCCGGAAAAGGACAGTCTTTTCTTCACCGATGACAGGAGAATTTGCTGGGCAAGGCATCTTGTTACTCCTGGCAGGAACTTTAGATCGGGGCTCGATTTTTGGACAGGATTGGCTGATCGACTGGGGCTTGGAGAGCACTTTCCATGGAGAGACGAGCAGGGTCAACCTGACCCCGAGGCCTTTCGAAACTGGATATTGGCACAGAGCCCGGATACATCAGGCTGCAATTTAGCTCCCATCGAATCTCAACAATCCACTGCGCTATTTGGCATGTGGCCGTGTGCAGGAAGCAGCTTAAAAGATCCGGTTATCCCGGAACTAAAACAGCGTGAATCGCTGTTACCAGTCGATTTTCTTTACGAAACTCCTACTGACCTGGATTTGTACCCTCTTTATTGTGAATCCCCAAGTGCGCTCGCACGTTCAGTTGTGCCTGATTTTCAGTGGATGGGCCCAGGTAGATCAGACGCCACTTACAATTTGCAACTAAACCCTGAGATTGCCGATGCCCTCCAGATCAACATGGGTGATACTGTCTACCTTGAAAGCCGATATAAAATCGTGGAAGCGTTGGCGTGGATAAGCCGGTCGATTCCGGTTTGGATGGCATACTCGAATCGGCCAATCGGAGAAAAGAGGGTGCTGGTTTACCGAAAGGGGGACTCAAGGGAAACCGCTCGGTTTATCCTCAAGGATATGTTGACGGACAGGTGATTATGATAAACCTCATCGTTCTTCCAGACATTTTCAAAGGCATGATTTAAATGAAGGCTGAAACAACCCAGGAACCTGACAAATCTACTGGCAGAGACGAAATGCAGGCTGTCTCAAATCTCTTAATGCCCCAGAAAGCCCGAAACAGTCTTTTATTCGATGCATCACAATGTATAGGCTGCGGCGCTTGTCAGGCTGCCTGCACGTTAGAGCGTGAACTGCCCGAAGGGGCTTTTACTCTCAGAATTATGAAGTTGGGGCCTGTCCAGGAAGAGGACAAGCTGTCGATGTCCTATATGCCGACAACATGTTTTCACTGCGAAAGGCCCGCATGTGTGGCTGAATGTCCTACCGGGGCAATGCAAAAGACAGAAGATGGAATTGTTTTTTCTGCCACTGATATCTGTATAGGCTGCCAGACCTGTTCTGTTGCGTGTCCCTATGGTATTCCGGTCTTGAATCCTTTAATCGGGAAAATTGCCAAATGTGACGGGTGCAAAGACCGTGTAGGACTCGGTATGTGGCCCTCTTGTGCCCTCAAATGTCCCACAGGAGCAATAACTTTCGGGTCGTGCGAATCTGTCGTCCGGGATAAACAGCGCCGGGAGGCTCTCAGATTACTAAAAATGGTTCAAATGAGATAGGAAAACGCATGCCCAGATTTAAAGGCGACGCTTCGGAGAAAGATTTCTTGCGGCAGGTAATGACCAGGAGCGGTCAAAACCTCGTGGAATGCCTCCAATGTGGAAAATGCACCGGTGGCTGTCCTGTCGCTTCTGACAAGGTTCCAGGCCCAAGACAGTTGGTGGCCCAAATTCTTGCTGGCCTAAAAAGCCAGGCGTTAGGTAATCCACTATGGTTGTACTGCGTAAGTTGTGGAACCTGTATGACCCGTTGCCCAGTAGAAATCAATATGTATCCGGTGTCGACTGCATTGTGTGAGATAGCGCAATACGATGGTTTCCCGTCTGCTGAACCGGATATAGATCTTTTCGAGGAAGTGTTCCTTAAGTCAGTTGAACGTTACGGTAGGGTCAAGGAACTCCGCACCGTGGCAACCTACAATTTCAAGACGAGAAATTTTTTCAAGGACATTGACAAAGCGATCACCCTTATGCGCAACGGGGCAATATCTCCATTCGAAATTCTGAAAGGTTGGGAGAAGTCGCCGCGTGTTTCCCGAATTTTTGAAAAAGTTAAAAGGGCTGGTTTTGGAGAGTAGTCCATGAAAGTAAGTTATTATCCCGGTTGTTCGCTGGAGGGAACCGCTAGATCATACGACGCTTCAGTTCGACAGGTTTGCCGCATTCTGGGAATTGAGCTTGACGAACCCAAGGATTGGACCTGCTGCGGAGCTTCGCCCGCTCTCAAAATAAACAATTTATTATCCGTTTCCTTGACAGCTCGCAATTTGGCGCTGATGGAAAAGACCAACAACACGGATGTGGTAGCGCCATGCCCATTTTGTTCCCGACGGCTAAAAAGCGCCAATGAGGAGCTGAAAAACAATCCTGAATTGAAACAGAAGACCCAGGAAGTAATCGACGATGAAATAGCTGGCAAACTGGTGATCCACAATTTGCTGGGCTTTATAAGCGAGCAAATCGGTATGGAAGCTATAATGTCTAGAATCAGTAAACCACTCAAGGGACTCAAATTGATTCCATACTACGGATGTTATGTAGTCAAACCGCCAAGCGTAACCCAATATGATGATGCAGAGCGCCCAACCTCATTAGATAAGATTTTGGAAACATTAGGAGCTGATGTTCTGGACTGGGATTTTAAAAGTGAATGTTGCGGCGCAGGGTTGGCGCTGAGCAAAACCGAAAAGGTGGCGGAACTTAGCGGCAGGCTTGTCTCGGAGGCCGCCTGGCGAGGAGCTGAAATGATTGTGGTTGTCTGCCCGCTTTGCCAGGCCAATTTGGACATGCGTCAAGGTGACGCTAATTCACGGGTCAAAACGGGTAGCGGTATTCCGATAGTCTATTTCACACAATTGATTGGTTTAGCCTTTGGGCTTGCACCTGCAGAGCTTGGGCTTAACCACCACATAATTGACCCTGTACCCGCACTCAGACAAAAAGGTTTCGTATCATGAAAAAAGTTGGAGTGTACATCTGCCATTGCGGTACCAACATCGGTGGCACGGTCGATTGCCACAAAATTGCAGAAGAACTATCCACCGAAATTGGGGAAGTCGCCGTATGCCGCGACTACAAATATATGTGCTCCGAACCCGGGCAGAAAATGATTCGCGACGATATCGCCGAATTTGGCCTTGATCGGGTTGTAGAGGCTTCTTGTTCTCCGAAAATGCATGAGCCAACATTCAGAAACGCTGTTTCGGCAGCAGGAATGAATCCGTATCTCTTTGAAATGGTAAATATTAGAGAGCACTGCTCCTGGATCTCTGATGATCCGGAAGCTGCTACCAGAAAGGCCAAGGATTTGATACGTGGTGGGATTGCCCGGGTTACCCATCATGAACCATTGCAGGGGTCCAAGAAGTCAGTTAACCCAGTCGCGCTGGTGCTGGGAGGTGGAATAGCGGGAATTACAGCCTCCCTAAAAATCGCCAAGGCCGGGTATCAGGTGTATTTGGTGGAGAAAGAGGAAATAATTGGTGGCAAAATGGCCCAATTTGATAAAACCTTTCCCACCCTTGATTGTTCAGGTTGCATCTTGACTCCGAAAACTAGCGAGGTCGGGAGGCACCCCAATGTAGAGATACTCACAAAAGCTGAAGTCCAGGAAGTCTCAGGCTTTGTTGGTAATTTCAAGGTTAGGGTGCTTCAGAAACCACGTTACGTTAGCATAGATAAATGTACCGGTTGTGGCGATTGCCAACAAGTTTGCCCAATAAATATTCCAAGCCCGTTTGAGCTTGGGATGACCACCAGGCATCCAATAAGCAGACCTTTTCCACAGGCCATACCCAACACCTATTCAATCCTTAGAGCCGGGATGCCACCTTGCCAGTCGGCCTGTCCCGCCGGGGTTAACGTTCAGGGATACATGACGCTGACGGGGGTAGGAAAATTTGACCAGGCTTTATCGCTGGTCAGGGAACGCATGCCTTTCGCTTCGGCCTGTGGACGTATCTGCGTCCGTCCGTGCGAAGATGCGTGCAAGAGGGGGCAGCTCGACGCTCCAACCGCAATATGTTTCACGAAACGC
>JBMFSZ010000149.1:0-8221 GCA_049967315.1 Desulfomonilaceae bacterium | reverse complement strand
GTAAGCTGTCTTTGATGTTTGGCGCAATTCCCAGAGATACGCCTGGGTACGATTTTCCCACGTTCTGTGATGAATATTTTCAAAAGACCGGGGTCTTTATAATCCATTCGTAAGCTTGAGTCAGCGCAAAACCGGCAAACCTTGCTCCTCGGGAAGGGACGGCGTTTTTGTGGTCGGTTATTGGTCATTCTCCTCCCTCCTTTGTAGAGCTCGAATCCTCAGATGCAGGGATCGCGCTTTCCGAACTGGCTTCCGCCGCAACCTCGGTTGCCGCAGCCGGCGTCTCTACAGAAACGGCTGTTTCTGGTTCCTCTAGAACGGCCCTTTCTAGCTCTTCAACCTTTTTTGCTTCAGCTTCGACGGCCTCTTTTTCCGCTTTGGCCTTAAAGGCTTCAAGGTCAACTTCTTCGTCGAGCTTCACGCTAAGATATTTCAAAACGTCTTCAGTTATCTTGAATTGTCGCTCAAGCTCAATGATAAGCTCCGGCCCGCTGACGAAATCGAATAAAATGTAGCGGCCCTTGTCTTTCTTATTCACCAGATAAGCAAGCTTTCTGGCGCCCCAGTCCTCGATCTTGATAATTTCACCGGAATGGTCCCTTATAATAGCGCCGAAGCGTTCATTAAGGGCCTTTACGTCATCGTCAGCCATATCCGGGTCGAGGATAATCAATGCCTCGTACCGTCTCATAAATTCTCCTTTCGGCTATCAAGCCCTCCAAAGGGCAAGGAGGTTGATGTGAATTGCTTAATTTACTTAAAAAAAACCATGAACGCAATATTTTTTTCAGACTACAGAAGTGACTGTTCAACCTGATCCTGAGATCAAGGCGATTCAGCGTTTAGTGATTTCCCCACAATCTACACATCGCCAGATATTTTCTCTGATAAAAAAGAAAATGAATCCAAGACCGATGAAGATGGAACCAATATAATAAAGCGAAGGCAGAGCAAATCTCACAAGCCACGGAGCCTGGTAGAAATTTGTGAAAAAACCATAACCGGCCATGAGTAATAATCCCAAGAAGATCAACACAACTCCCGCGGGTCCGGAAAGAACCCTCCTAGAAGACCTCCTCATGACTCCACCACAGACTCCACACAATTTAACCCTACTTGTCATTTCTTTATCCTAAAATCAACAACGCGCTTGCGTTTCAAAAATAAAACCGCCAACACCAATAGCTCAAACTTTATTAAATGGGAAGTAATGCGAATTTTTTAAAGAATAGATTGATCAGATAACAGATTAGAAAATCTGAAAGGAAGAAAAGGGGCCCTAAGGCCCCTGATTTTGCTACTAGGCGCCAAGGAACCTGGCGTATGGGTTACCGAAAAGGAGGATCAACGCTACAACTAGAGCGTAAATGGTAAGAGATTCAATCATGGCGAGACCAATGATCATGGTTGTGAGAATACGACCACCAGCTTCGGGGTTTCTCGATGTACCTTCACAGGCCCCACCGATGGCGGTTCCCATTCCGATTCCACTTCCGATAGCGCCCAGGCCAATGGCCAGACCAGCGCCCAGAACTGTCCACTGAATTACGCCCGCTCCGGCTGCTGACAGGTCAGCGGCAAAAGCGAAACTAGCGCAAAGGCTTAGAGCGATCGTCATCAATCCAGCAATAACCAATTTTTTCATCAAATTAAAACCTCCACAACTCTATTGTGATATTAGTGAGCTTCTTCCAGTGATCCAGATATGTACATCATGGTCAGCATGATGAACACGAGGGTCTGAATGAAAGAAGTGAACACCATCAGAACCATCATTGGCATTGGCACCAGATAGGGAACCAGGAGTGTCAGAATGACAACCGCAAGGTCTTCACCCATAATGTTTCCAAAAAGTCGGAAGCTCAGTGAGAGGATCCGGCTGAAGTGTCCAATGAGTTCGATTGGCAACATCAGGGGAATTAGCCATGGTACCGGGCCAAGAAAGTGCTTAACATAATGAACGCCGTGATGCTTTATGCCCACATAGTGAGTGGTAAAAAATGAAACCAGGGCCAATGCTAGCGTAGTATTAAGATTGGCCGTAGACGACATGAACCAGGGAATGATTCCGATCAGGTTGCAAAGCAGAATATAGAGGGCCAGCGAGGCAACCAATGGGAAATAAGGTCGTCCATGTTCGCCCATAGTTTGAACAACTATGTCTTCCAGTGTTGAGACGGTTACCTCCCAAAAGTTCTGGCCACCTTTTGGTATCATCTCCAGTTTGTTTTTGACCATAATGGCGGCGACGACAAGAATAATCATTACTAGCCAAGTGTTGAGCACATTGTTGATGTCCGCGTGCGTGATTCCGTGTTCTTCCAAAAATTGTCCCATTGAATGCATTAAAGGATTGGCGATAGCGTCAGTAAACACAGGCGGGTGAATGCTAGCTGACATTTATTAGACCTCCTTCGGCCTTCGATTCGATATATGGATTAACATCAACATGACGAATAGACCCGCAGGAACAACGGACAAGCCCGTCACAAGTCCTACTGGATCAATTCTTGTAAACCTGATTAAAACGAACAGACATACGCCTACGAAAAATAATCTGAAGTAGAAGCCACCAATCAGAGAAACAAATGAATGGCTCTTATTGAAAAAATCTGATTTTCTGATTCTCCAGGCGGATAGCCAAGCGTTGGAAAGCACCAGAACACCACCAGCCAAATATCCCATCGTAAATTGAATGTTGGTTAAAAGCAGGCAACTTACAAATCCAGCCAAAAATAAAATCCCCGACAATAAAAACCAGATGCTAGGGATTTTTTGAAAATTCATTACTTCCGCCCCAACTGATCCTTCCGCAATTGCTTTCGGACCTCAATCCACACGTTTCGACCCGCTGCTGCGACCCCGAAACCAAAGAATATAAATTTTAAATAAGAGGTTCCGAACTTCTCGTCCAACCACCAGCCAATAGCGCCACCAATAAAAATAGCAAATACAATTGATGCGCCTAACTGAAGGCCATCGCCAATTAGCTTCCAGGTTGTCGCCAAGTTCTTCACTAGAGACTCCTTGGTTACCAGATAAACGCCAGTTTTGTCAATAAAGTTGTGATTCAGGACATCCAAAAAACTTCGCGACGCCGCGCGTTTCGTCTAGCCCTTGATAAATATTTAATCCGAATAAACCATTTTTTACCACAATATTTTTCCGCAAGAATGCTGAAACTCGTTTTGTTGACGCTTCCCATCTCTGATGATAATCTTGGTTTTCGTAAATAATCCGTTTAATAGTTTTCCTTATAGTAATTAACCTATTGGATTCCTTACAATCGGGGACATTCGGACGCAATGAGTTTATCGGAAAAATACAACCTGGGCGCTACCGGTAAAATCGTCGAGGCGTTTCTGACCTCAAAGCTACCAGTAATATTTATAATTGGGTCGCTTCTGGCAGGCGCGGCCGCGCTCATTGTGACTCCACGGGAAGAAGAGCCTCAGATAGTGGTTCCAATGATTGACGTGATGATAAATTTCCCCGGCGCGTCGGCCGCTGAAGTGGAAAACCTCGTGACCATAAATCTGGAGCGCAAACTCTGGGAAATTGACGGAGTTGAATACATATACTCGTCCTCACGACCAAATGGAGCGGTTGTAACTGTACGATTTTATGTGGGGCAAGAAAGAGAAAAAAGCATTCTCAAGGTCTACAGTAAAATCATGGCGTACACCCCTGACGCTCCACCTGGTGTAACAGGTTGGGTGATCCGTCCTATTGAAATAGACGATGTTCCTATCGTCACTTTTGCGATGTACAGCGCCTTGTACTCAGATTATGAACTCAGAAGAGTCGCTGATGAAATTATCCACCGTCTGCAGAGTATTCCCGACACCGGTAAGTCTTATGTAGTTGGTGGTCGAGAGCGGCAGGTAAGAGTACTGATCCAGCCAGAGCGAATGGCGGCTCGACACGTTGATCCACTTGACCTTGTCACTGCGCTAAAAGGCGCGAATGTCAACGTCCGCGCTGGGACCATGGACATCCTTAACCGGGAAATAATAGTCGACGCCGGTCCGTTTTTGAAATCGGCTGATGAAGTCAAGGACCTCATCATAGGGATCGATCAAGGCAAGCCGGTTTACTTCCGCGATGTCGCAGAAATCATAGACGGTCCCGCAGAAGTCACAACTTACACGAGATTGACATTCGGACAAGGCGCTCCTGTGGATCCGGAAACTCGTCATGTCACCACTGCGATCCCCGGTAAGTCATATAATCAGGTGACAATAGCCGTGGCAAAACGCCAAGGAACGAATGCAGTTCAGGTGGCTGAGGGCCTGATAAAAAAATTTGAGGGCCTAAAGGAATCAGTTGTCCCCTCTGACATACATGTACTGGTTACAAGAAATTACGGACAGACGGCGAATGATAAGGTGAATGAGCTGGTCAAGCATCTTTTGATTGCCATTTTAAGCATCGTGATGCTGCTCACCGTAATGCTTGGCTGGCGCGAAGCCTTGATAGTAGCGTTAGCTGTGCCTATGACTCTTGCCGTAACGCTACTAGCCAATTATTTATTCGGCTATACGATCAACAGAGTAACGCTGTTCGCTCTCATTTTGTCATTAGGCCTACTGGTGGATGATCCAATAGTGGATGTGGAAAATATTCATCGCCACTTTCTCATGAGGACTCACCCTCCGCTTGATTCAACGCTTCTGGCTGTTGATGAAGTCCGGCCTCCTACCATCCTTGCGACATTTGCCGTAATAGTTTCATTCCTGCCAATGTTTTTTATTACAGGGATGATGGGGCCGTACATGCGACCCATGGCGGTAAATGTTCCAGTAGCAATGCTCATGTCTCTAGCAGTAGCTTTCACCGTGACTCCTTGGGCCACATATCACGCTCTGCGAAAAGAATATGGCCGTAATGTCGAACCCTATGATTACAAGACGGGGCCAATATATAAAACTTACAGGAAAATGGTCCTTCCCTTCCTGGAAAGCCGCCGAAAGACATATTTTCTTATTGGGGTCATAGTTCTGGCTTTAATAGGCTCTATTTCGCTTGTAGTCCTAAAGTTGGTTCCCATGAAGATGCTCCCTTTTGATAACAAAAACGAATTCCTCGTCCTAATAGACATGCCCGAAGGAACTACGCTCGAAACCACAGACAGTGTAGCCAGGGACCTCGGCCTTTATTTGGCTACTGTGAACGAAGTACGAGATTTTGAAACCTTCGTGGGGACAGCTTCACCAATAGATTTCAATGGTATGGTTCGGCAATACTATTTGCGCTCGGGCAGTTACCTCGCGGACATAAGGGTAAACCTTATCGACAAAGAAGACCGTCAGTTTCAGAGTCATGCAGTAGCTTTACGCATTCGCCCAGCGCTTTATAAAATAGCTCAGCGCTGGAATGCGAACGTGAAACTGGTTGAAGTTCCTCCTGGACCACCGGTTTTTTCTACCCTGGTGGCTGAAGTTTATGGCCCACCTGACGCAACCTATGCAGATATCATCACTCAGGCCAAAAAAGTGCGTAAACTAATGGAGGAGACCAAATATGTTGTTGACGTGGATGACACTGTAACTGCGCCTCAAGTTCAGTACAACTTCATAACTGACAGGACAAAAGCTGGCCAGCATCACCTGACCGAAGAAAAAATCTCTCAATCGGCACGGATTCTGTTGGGAGGTGAATCACCTTCTATAGTTCATTCGAATACCGAAAGGAAACCACTCGATATCAATCTGCGGCTTCCACGAGCATTGAGATCGAGACTTCAGGACATGGGATCAATCAAGCTTAAGGGGTCCGATGGGTCGATGACACCCTTTGCAGAGCTAGGTTCAATTCAACAGACAACCCTGGATAAAACAGTCTTTAGGAAGGATTTACGTCAGGTTGTTTACGTTGTTGGTGACACTGCTGGCCTAAGCCCCGTAAACGCTATACTGGAACTGAGTTCAGGTGTTAAAAACCTGGACATTCCTGAAGGTTACCAGGTGAATTGGGCTGGTGAAGGAGAGTGGAAAATAACGCTTGATGTTTTCCGAGACCTCGGGATTGCCTTTCTGGTTGCCTTGGTTCTTATCTATGTTTTACTTGTTCAGCAGACCGAGTCATTTTCGGTACCACTTGTGATCATGATAGCTATTCCTCTCACCCTCATCGGCATACTCCCCGGGTTTGCAATTCTGAATCTGTTGTTTGCCCATCAGATAGGACAATATACCGATTCAATTTTCTTCACCGCTACCGCTATGATAGGAATGATAGCACTAGCGGGAATTGTGGTCAGAAACTCGATAATCCTGGTAGACTTCATCCACGTCAGGGTTCGACACGGTATTGGTCTTAAGGAAGCGGTCATAGATTCGGGAGCAGTAAGATTTACACCCATTCTGCTCACAGCAGGAGCAGCGATTTTCGGAGCTTGGGTCATAACCCTGGATCCAGTGTTTTCTGGGTTAGCCTGGTCGTTTATTTTTGGGGCTTTCGCTTCTACCATTTTTTCTCTGATAGTCGTGCCAGTTGTTTACTACCTCATCTATGCTCGAGAAGAATCTCATACTGAAATTCGCGACTGATGTCGAAACAGGCTT
The DNA here is from genome assembly GCA_049967315.1 of Desulfomonilaceae bacterium. Classification (GTDB taxonomy): domain Bacteria; phylum Desulfobacterota; class Desulfomonilia; order Desulfomonilales; family Desulfomonilaceae; genus CAJBEZ01. Next base: position 1,655 of record JBMFSZ010000149.1, on the reverse strand, counting down.
GTTAAATTGAGCGCGCCAACAAATTTTGGAAATTGGTTTTTGAATCGCATTTTGATAATTTGCATCTTCAATTACTCGAGCTGATAAATTCGGCTTGAATTTCATCAACAAGGAAGGGCGTCGAAAATGATTAATAGCAAAATTGAGGAGTCCTTTAACAAGCAGATAAACGCTGAAACATATTCGGCCTATCTTTATCTTTCAATGGCCGCATATTTTAGCTCAATAAATTTACCCGGTTTTGCTAACTGGATGAGATGTCAGGCGCAGGAAGAACTGATTCACACTGTAAAATTTTTCGACTTTATTAATGAGCGAGGGGGAGAAGTTTCTCTTTCCGCAATCGATGGGCCGCCAACCAAGTGGGATTCACCTCTGCATGCATTCGAAGAGGCTTACAAGCATGAGCAAAAAGTTACGGGGCTGATAAATGGTCTGGTTGACCTTGCAATGGCTGAGCGTGATCATGCGTCGGCAACCTTCCTTCAATGGTTTGTCAATGAGCAGGTGGAAGAGGAAGCCTCCGCGTATGATGTGGTACAGAAACTGAAACTCGCTGGGGATCAAGGGGGCGGTATGTTCATGATTGACAGGGAATTAGCCACACGGACTTTCGTTTATCCAACAACAACTACCCAAGGCGCCTAATTATCCAATAGCAGACGACGATTTTCAGGCCTCGTCTTGAGATGATACATGTCTCAGGCAGCGCCTTCACCAACATTAGGAGGAAATGATGACCCAAGCTGAAAACAAGGCCTTGTCAATACTCTCCGCTGCCCTGGAAAAGGAAGAAAGGGGGCGTGATTTTTACAAGAAAGCTTCGGAAAGCTGCATAAATCCATTGGGCAAGGAGATTTTTAGAATGCTGATGGTAGATGAGGGGGCTCACATCAAGAGAGTTAAAGAAATCTTTGACAGCCTATCCAAAGGGAAACAGTGGGACAATAACTGGAAGAAATACAAGGTTGAACACGAAGATTTGCAGAAATTATTTCGAAAGAGAATTGAGACCATTGGCTCCAGAGTAGAAGGTGACAACTCTGATATTGAGGCGATTTCTATCGGTCTGGAAATGGAACAGGGCGCCATACAGTTTTATGAAGACCAACTTGCCAAAGCAACAGACGCATTGGAAAGGGAATTTGCGAAAGTGATGATCAGTGAGGAGCGAGGCCATTTTGGAGCGTTGAAAGACCTAAAACTTTATCTCGAGAATCCAGAAGCGTGGTTCACCGAAAAGGAGCACAGTTTACTAGATGGATAAGAAGATGGGTATATCTGCATCATGCCGGAATCAGTTTTCAAATTAACCCCTAACAAGGGGAAGCTGCTTTGTAGAATGGTTACGTAGCGACTGTCTTAAAAGTCAACACAAGAATATGAAAAAAGCCTTTTGTTTTTGACCATTGCGTTCAGAATAATTATGAGTTTTCTCATACAGGCTACCAGGGCTATTTTAGGTTTTTTCCCGGCATCTAGCAGCCTCTGATAGAAAGATTTGATCACACGGTTAAAGCGAGTGGCTACTAATGCGGACATGTAAAGGAGATTTCTGACGTTTTTCCGGCCGCCGCTGATCATCCTCTTGCCACGCAGGGTTCCACTATCGCGATTAAATGGGGCGACACCAACGAGGCTGGATATTTGTTTAG
>JBMFSZ010000148.1:0-8269 GCA_049967315.1 Desulfomonilaceae bacterium | reverse complement strand
ATGAGCCCAAAGATAGAATAAAATCTTTGGGCTTTTTTATTTGATCGGAGCAAGTGTAGAGGAAAACAGATGAATATTGAGCCAAAACAAGGTCATAGGATTGAATCGGACAGTATCGGTTCTATCGAGGTTCCTGACAATGTTTATTGGGGCGCTCAAACCCAAAGGTCTCTTCATTTTTTTCATATCGGTTCGGAAAAGATGCCCCATGATGTAATACGCGCGATTGCGCTTATAAAAAAATGCGCGGCAATAGTAAATCGAGATCTCGGTCTCATCACCGGAGAACAATCCAGCTTAATAATACGCTGCGCTGAGGAAATCCTCGAGGGGAAGCTTGTAGATCAGTTTCCCCTGAGCGTGTGGCAAACTGGCAGCGGCACGCAAACCAACATGAACGTTAATGAAGTTATTGCAAACAAAGCTTCAGAGCTTTCGGGTGAACCAAAAGGATCAAAGAAGCCACTGCATCCTAATGATCACATCAACCTGTCCCAGTCGTCCAACGATGTTTTTCCTACCGCAATGCATGTAGCGGCAGCATTGAAAATAGTTCATGAATTGATACCAGCCATTACCCTCGCAAGAGACGCTTTGAACAACAAGGCGGAAGAATTTAATACAATAGTCAAAATTGGTCGTACTCATCTTCAGGACGCGGTACCCCTTACTCTGGGCCAGGAATTTTCGGGTTATGTCGCTCAGCTTGATATTGCCCTAAAGGCAATAGAAAACTCACTTACGGGGCTCTATGAACTTGCGATAGGTGGTACAGCGGTCGGTACCGGTCTTAACGCTCCGCTGAATTTTGACGTCTTGATGGCTAAACGAATTCATGAAGCCACAGGTCTACCCTTTGTCGCCGCGCCGAATAAATTTGCAGCGCTTGCCGGACACGAGCCCTGTGTTGTCACGAGTGGCGCATTAAAAACTCTTGGCTGCGCTCTAATGAAGATAGCTAACGATATCAGATGGTTAGGTAGCGGCCCCAGATGCGGGATTGGTGAACTCATATTACCGGCCAACGAACCAGGTTCCTCAATAATGCCTGGTAAGGTTAATCCCACGCAATGCGAGGCGTTAACCATGGTTGCAATTCAGGTCATGGGTTATGATTCAGCTTTGAGTTTTGCCTGTTCACAGGGCAATTTTGAGTTGAACGTGTTCAAACCCTTAATCATCTTTAATCTCATGCAATCTGTGACGCTGCTGGCTGAAGGATCCAGGTCCTTTACCGCCAATCTTCTAAATGGTCTTAAGCCTAATTTAAAAAATATAACCGAGCACGTTAATCAATCATTGATGCTGGTAACAGCCCTTTCCCCCAAAATTGGGTATGACAATGCGGCAAAAGTAGCCAAGCATGCTCTGGAAAATGGCCTCTCGCTACGCGAAGCGGCTTCTGAACTCGGATTCGTAACCTTCGAGGAATATGACTTGCTTGTCGACCCAACCAGAATGATTTCCCCTCATAAATAAACTGTTACTTTATATTTTTATCTTGACCTTATTTCAATGAGTTGATAGCAAAACCTCACTTGTTGCATTCTTTTTTTAGAATCAACAGGTCTTTGCTTAGCTTGTTTTAATATCATTACAAGTCCATGGAAAGGGCGAAAGATGAAAAAGGTTATTGTCCTGGTTTCAATGATAGTTCTTGGCTTTACATCAATCGGCTTCGCGATTGATCAAACGTCCCCATTTCTAAATACAATGGTAGTGGACAAGACTACCAAGAACGCCGCCCTCAACAATTATGTTTTGTCCACCAGGGACCGTATTCAGAAAGTTTGGACTACGCCTCTAAATATTCAAACATCAGACGCCCTAAAGGGCAAGGTTGCAGTAATGTATGAAGTAGCGAGAGACGGCTCGTTATCGTCATTACAATTGGTGAGAAGCTCTGGAAACCCGGATATGGACCGATCGCTGCTGAACGCCATCCGTAATGCTGCGCCATTCCCGGCGTTTCCACAAGAGCTCAGGGCAAACAGGCTCCTGATTAAAGCCAATTTCATAGTAGCTGATTTACCCGTTGTTCCGGTCCTGAAGGTTGAGCATCGCATCACATCACAGGACAATTCTAAATCGCAACAGGTTGAACCTCAGAAGAAATATATCTGGGGGATTCCGGCCGGAACGGCGTTAAGAAAAGATTTGTCTATCCCTCAAGACGAGAGCCTGCAGGAGAAGTCTAAGGCCGCCGTGCCGTTTCCACATTCCATGAAATTCGAATGGGGACTAAAAGATAGCAAATAAAAATGCTGTCGATCAAAAAGCCCCCCCAAAACTGCTCTGAGCACATATTTCCGCTAGCCGCATTCTTCAAATGCGGCTTTTTTCTCCCTGGCGCAAATATCTGCAATGGTCTTTCTAACCCATTTGGATGTCAATATCAGGGCCGGCAGGAAAATCAGATCCCCAAATAACCCCAGAGTTATAGCGGAGCATCCCAATATACCGAAAAAAACGACCGGGCGAAACGGGGAGGCCGCTAGCGCAAGAAACCCCAGAAGCGTCACAACGGACCATGACGCAATCTGTCTAGCGGTGAAACGATACGCCCTAAAAACATTCTCTTCGATGGGTACTTCAGGGTTAAAAGTTATATCTCTCTTCAATTGTGTCAGATAGTGAATCGTGTTATCGACAGCCAAACCAATTGCGACAGTGGCCGCAAACACGGTGATCATATCCAACGATATGCCAAACCACCCCATTAAACCAAACACTGCCGCAACTGGAGGCACATTGGGTATCAGACAGATTAGGCCAAGGACAAACGAACGCAGTTGGATCATCATTAGCGCTGTGATCAAAATAGCGGCAATAAAGATTGATTCAACCTGGTCTTTTATCAAGGTTTCTGTTTGTGAAGCGACCAATACCAATTCACCCGTAACTATCGCTTTTCCCGCTCCAGACATTACCTGGTTTGCGATCGCTTGAATTTGTGAAATCGTCTCATCAATCGGTTTGTTGGCGGAGTTGTTGATCAGGATGGCAATGCGCGCCTTATCAAAGCTGTCGTTTACATATCTTTCCGTGATTTTTTTCCCGCTTTCACTCAAGGTAGTCATAAACAGAAGCTGAGGAATAAGAGCAGGATTAGAGTAAATACCTGTCGACGAACTTGACCTTCCCTCAGTTATTGAATTCAGATAACGAAGCACACTTTCGTACGAATCTGTAGATATTACATCTGGTACCGATCTTATACGTTTTTCAAGGTCGTCAATCCTTTTCCACATTTCCGGCTTTTTAAAATCATTTGGACGCGCTTCGATAAAAAGTTCCAATGCTTGCGCAGGCGCAAGGTTCTTTTCTACAAACCTCACATCCTGCACCGCTTTGGTAGACTCATCCAACATCCTGAAAATCTGAGCGTCACTCCTGATTCTCGGTGATCCTGCCAACAGGAAAACTGATAGAGCCACTGCAAATATCACGACTGCCCTTGCCCGCTTGGATATGAAAGCTTCAATTTTTTTGAGAATGGTTTCAAGCCAGTCAACCACCACATCTTTAGATTCCGACCTGTCGAGGGTTTTCATCACGGAGAAAAACGCCGGGGTCAGTACCATAGCCAGAACATAAGCCAGCAAAACTCCTACGGACATGATGAATCCAAGTTGACGGACCATGGGAATTGAACTGATCATAAGTGTGCCAAAACCAACGGCGGCAGTAGCAACGCAAATAAAACAAGGGCTTGCGAGCCAGCGTACAGATTTTTTTAATGCATCGATTTTGTTCAGTGTCAGTTGATGGAACTGATGGTATCTGACCACCATATGGATAACTATTTCTATTGTGGTTATTGGAACAAATCCAAAGGCCAGGGCAGTGGTAGAATTTAGTGGGATTCCCAAGGCAGCCATCAGACCGAGTACCCATAAAACACAGACACCGAGTATGAAATTTGTTACAAGTGTCACAAGAAAGCTTTTGAAAACATAAACAGAGACAATCGTAGCGATAACCATGCATAAAATTCCAAAAACAACACCCGTCTGAATGCTGTAATGGACGATCGCCTCTCGGATGAATGCTGGCCCTACTATTCTAAAATCTTCTACCAGATCATTTCCCTTGAGTTTGTGATCCACCATTCTGACAATTTTTTTATAAAGGCTATCCTCATATTTTAGTTTTTCTTCGACTTTTACAGCTATTCCGACCGTTTTGAAATCCGAGGAAACCAACACGTCAGTCATTGGAAGTGAATGCCTGATATTTTCCACTGAGGCTTTCTCAGCCGGGGTGATTTTACCCTGAATGCTCTCAAACAGGGGGAAGTTCCCAAATTTGCCTTTCCGCTCTTGAAAAATGCGGAGATTGGTCAAACTTATAACTTCTTCCACGCCTTTAATCCGTGACAAATCATTCGTCAGACCACTTATCAGGCTTAAGGTGGGAGAGTTAAAAACCCCTTTGGAGGTCTTTATGACCACCAGAGTAAACTCGTCATTTCCAAAGGTTTTTAAAAACCTCTGGTATTGGTGATAAGCTTTGGAAGTGGTGTCTATACCAGTTTTTAGAGACGGGTCGGTTTTTAGTCCAAGTGCGAAATATCCCAGGATAACTGATATGAAGGCGATTACGGCAACAAGTAATCTTCTATGGTCAATAATTATGTCGAGACGATTTGGTCTTGATAGGTCAAGTTTGTCGCAGGAATTACTCACAAAAGTTTGATCCTCGCTATTCTATTATTGCTCTGACTTAACACGGTGGTTCGCGTATTAAACCACTTATTCTATTAGAAATAGGTTAGATCGTCAAATCTGTGAGACTACAAAGAGCCCTGCAGTTTGCCCTGACTATTTAACAAACTTCAGGAGATGTTGAGTAATTAGCCCGCGCAGGTAATAGGGCGCCGCGGCCGCTTCCCACTAATCCCGATCATCTGGTCACCTCGGCAGCGACTGAAGAACTTCACTATCTGAGACACATATTCTTCTGGTTGCTCATCGTAGGTATTATGTCCGCAATCTGGGATTACAGCCAGTTCTCCGCGAGGAAGACTTCTATAAAAAGCTACACCCTGCTCTACTTCAAAAAGATAGCTTCTGTCTGGATACAAAACTAACGTTGAACAACCAACTTGACTGAGCGTTGGCCTCAAATCAAAGTAGTCTTTGCCATAAGCGCCACCATAGTTCCTGAATTGCTCAAAAAAAGGCTTGGCATTATCGCCATGCCACATTGTCAGCTTGTTTTGAAGGCTTTCATCCAATTCATCAAATGATTTGGTAAATTTGGAAAAATTAAATTCACTCATGGGGCAGGCGCTATAACAGAGGGTACTAGATATAACGATGTTCTTGACCCGATCCGGATATTTGACAGCATAATCGGCGGCAATCACGCCTCCTTCACATTGACCTACTAGATAAAAAGAATCAATCCCAAGCCAATGGCGAAAGGATTCCAGGTCTGAAACGCTTGCAGGCAGAAATTGATCACTCACATAAAAATCCAGGAAATCTTTACCGCCATTAGATTGTCCATAACCTCGCCTGTCGTAACATATCACCTTGTACCCATTTTCGACCAATTCTGGAACGATCTCTCCCCACATCTTGGAACATCCAAATCCGTGATGCAGCATTAAAATAGGCATTCCATGGCCATGAATCTCGTAGTAAAGATCCAACCCATTTATTTCAACAAAGGGCATGATGAAAAATTGGCCTCCTCTATTTCGTTGAACAGCAATTTGGAGTATGAAATTTAGTTTATCTAAATGTCCTAACCTTCTAGAGCTTGCTGCAAATCAGTGTAAGTATATCCAAGGGACTGCGCCACTTTTTCGTGAGTCACCAGGCCCTTGTACAGGTTTATTCCCCTGGCAAGTCTGGCATCGCTTCTAGCGGCGTTACCGAGGCCTCGATCCGCAATTTCAAGGGCAAAAGGTAACGTCACATTGGTGAGAGCAAACGTAGATGTTCGAGCAACGACTCCCGGCATGTTGGGGACACAGTAATGAATCACATCATCTACCACATAAGTGGGATGTTTGTGAGTAGTCGGTCTTGAAGTCTCTATGCATCCACCCTGATCAATAGCCACATCCACTATAACTGCGCCAGCTTTCATGGAACTTATCATGTCTTTCGTGACAACTCGGGGGGCACGGGCGCCGGGAATCAATACGGATCCTATGACCAGATGAGAGTTAACAACAGAAAAAAGCACATTGTCGCGATTCGAGATCATGGTTGTGACCCGATTTCCAAAAATGTCTTCCAAATAACCCAGTCGCCTTTGATCTACATCCAGAACGTAGACATCCGCTCCTAAACCTACAGCTATTGAAGCGGCGGCCATGCCTACAGTCCCGCCACCCAGAATTGTCACCCGACCTCTTCTAACCCCAGGAACACCTCCCAGTAATACGCCCCGTCCCCCCTGCGTTTTTTCCAGGAAATGAGCCCCGACCTGCACAGACATTTTACCGGCCACTTCGCTCATGGGGACCAAAAGGGGTAAAAAACCGTCGTCTGTCTGGATGGTTTCGTAAGCTACAGCTATAATGCGCGAATTAATCAGGCCTTCTGTGAGTTCTGGGGCTGGAGCCAAATGCAAATAAGCATAAAGTATTTGCCCCTCGTGAAACAAAGAATATTCGTTAGGCTGGGGTTCTTTAACTTTCATGATCATGTCTGAACGAGCATATAATTCCTCAGGGCTATCTACGACATCAGCTCCTGATTCAGCATATTCCCCGTCCGAGATTCGACACCCGTCTCCGGCAGATTTTTCAACAAGGACTACGTGACCATGTTCTCTCAGGACGCGAACCCCTGAAGGTATTGCTCCAACTCTATACTCATCTTCCTTGATTTCTCTGGGGATTCCTACAATCATCTTTTGGCTCCGTATCAGTTATTTGTCTCCTGGTTTATGCCGAGCTTTGTCATAAGTCTGGCTAGAGCAAATCGGGATATCCCGAGCAAAGCGGCAGCTTCCTGCTTCCTCCCCCTGCCCCGTTTAAGGGCTTCATCGATCATGCGTCTTTCAATGTCTTCGATAGCTTCATAAAGGGATACACCATGGATGAGATCAGGGATATCTGAATGCTTTTCGACAACCCCCATGCGTAAATGACCAAGCCTGATGCTCTTACCTCTTGACACGATTAAGGATCGCTCAAGCACGTTCCTCAATTCCCTGACATTTCCAGGCCACGAATAACGGCATAAAGCTTTCATAGCTTCTGGGTCTATAGTGGGAACATTGGTAATCTGCATCTCCTTGCAAAGATCTGTCAAAATTTTATTTGAGAGGGATGGTATATCTTCCACTCTGTCCCTCAGAGGCGGAACCTTGATGGCAATTACGTTAAGCCTGTAATACAGATCCTTCCGAAATCGGCCTTCTTGTACTTCTGCCCACAAATCTCTATTGGTAGCAGCAATCAGCCTGGTATTAACACTTATACTCTTTTCTCCCCCAAGCCTCGTGAAAGAAAAAGTGTCTAGAAAAGTTAGCAGCTTGGCCTGCATAATGGTTGAAAGCTCTCCAACCTCGTTGAGCAGTAGCGTGCCGGCTTCAGCCAGTTCGAGTATTCCACGTTTTCTCCGAACAGCATTCGTAAAAGCTCCAGGCTCGTGTCCAAAAAGCTCTGACTCTGCCAGTTCAGAAGGTATTGCAGCGCAGTTGATGGAATAAAACGGCCCCGTTGCCCGGGACGAATGGTTGTGAATGTAACGGGCCAAATAGTCTTTCCCGCAGCCTGTTTCCCCAGTGAGGAGAACTATACTATTGCTTTCAGTGGCAAGATTCGCTTTTACAAGCGTGGCCCGCATCGCTTCAGAGGGGTATTCATTTATTTCAACACACGGATCATAAGAATTCGGAACCGGATCCAGTAGTTCACGGGCTATGCCACAAATTCCGGTAATTTCACCGGCTGAGTTTCTGAGAGGAAACCTGATGACTGTCAAAGAGACGTTCTGAGTCTTGACCAGGATATGTTGCTGGGTCTCTATCGTCTGACCCTGCAAAACTCTACGTTCTACATCCTCCAACTCAATGGGATAACCCTCTCCGAATAACTCCATAGATGTCTTTCCAATTATATTTTCCCGTTCCATCTGGAACAATTCAACAACTGCTGGGTTCACATCAACATGTCTAAGTTCCCTGTCTTTTATAAAAATGATATCCTGAGCTGAATCAAACAATGTCTTGAATCTCATCTCACTTTCTCTGAGAGCTGATTCAGCGTGTTTGCGTTCGGTAACATCTATAAAACTGTTGC
>JBMFSZ010000147.1:0-8390 GCA_049967315.1 Desulfomonilaceae bacterium | reverse complement strand
ATATCAACCAGCCAGGGGCCATGGAAATTGGAAACCAGGAATTGAGGCACGGCGAAGAAAGCCCCGGCTACCAACAGGGCAGGCCAGACCTGGATCATGCCTCTAAATCCGGCAAAAGCCCAAATGAGCCAAAATGGTACCAGGATCGAAAAAAAAGGCAACTGACGTCCAACCATTGAACTGAGATCGTGAACGTCAAGACCAGAGACCGCGGCCAAGGTTATGACGGGGATTCCCAGAGCGCCAAACGCGACAGGGGCTGTATTGGCAATCAGAGACAAGCCGGAAGCCTGCAAAGGCGCAAAGCCCAGACCAATCAGGATTGCCGCCGTAACGGCGACAGGTGTTCCAAAGCCGGCGGCGCCTTCAAAAAAAGCCCCAAAAGCGAATGCGATCAAAACTAACTGTAGCCGACTATCATTCGTCACACCCGTTAAAGATTCCTGCAATACCTGAAACTCACCTTTATCCTTGGTAAGCTGGTAAAGGAATATTACGTTCAGAATTATCCATCCTATCGGCATTAGACCGAATGCGGCGCCAAATCCTGCTGATGCAAACGCCAAGGTCGCAGGCATTTTGAAAAATACGATGGCGACTACCAACGCTGTAACTAGCCCGAGGATTGCTGACCAATGAGCTTGTATGCGTAAGACGCCCAATGTTCCTAAAAGCACAACGATAGGTAATGCTGCAAAAATGGTGGACAGCGCAACATTGTTAAAAGGATCGTAAATCTGATGCCATGGCATAATCCAAGCCTCCTCTAAATGTTGTGAATGAAATTGGAACTTGAGGGTGACACCCTCTCCCCCTATTTACCCCCCCCCCACTCATATTCAGAATGTTAAGCTACGCATATTATTAACAAATTATACCCAATAAATTCTGTCCAGACTGCCAGCGTCTCAAAAGTCCGGACGAGTTTCCCAAAATCCATGCCTGAACCCATCCGTGTTTCAGTTCGCTTCTTCGGCGGAGCGCAAAGATCGATTCAGAATTTCAGATATGTGAATCACGTCCCAACCCCTGCCAAACATTTTGGAGCCATAGGCTAACTGCATCAGGCATCCGGGGTTTGAACTCACCACTGTTTTAGCCTGAGTCTTGCCAATAGCCTCTATCTTGGATTGCAGGATCTTCATCGAGCGGTTTCTATGGGTGATGTTGTATATCCCCGCTGAACCGCAGCACTGCCCTTCGTCAGGCAGTTCCCGGTAGTCTAGATCAGGAATTCTTTTTAGAAGGTTTCTTTGGGGGGAGAGCAATTTCTGACCATGCCTTAAATGGCATGGGTCGTGGAAACAAACAATTTCCGGGATTGGACCGAGTTTAATATCAGGGGACCAGACGGAGTCCAGAAATTCTGACACGTCCCTGACTTTTCTAGAAAATTCCTCAGCCCTGGAGGCAAAATTAGACTTTTTATGAAAAAAATCACGATAAGCTTTCAGTTCTGATCCGCAAGCAGCGCAATCGGTAACCACGTAATCAACTCTTCTATCGGTGAAAATCTTTATAGTATTCTCAGCCATCTCCCGATAGATTTTCCTTTCACCTTCGGCTATGTTTGGTGTTCCGCAGCACTGAATTTCCTTTGGAACAATTACCTTAAAACCTGCACGAGTCAAATTTTCAATAGTGGCTCTACTGGTCTCGGCAAAAATAAGATTCATCGCACAACCGAGAAAGAAACCAACCCGACCGCGTTCCCTACCGAGAGCCGGAATTTCTTCAGGTAGATCTTCTGACAACGGTCGTGACGGTAATTTTGGTGTTAGAGCCTCCATGAACCGTAGGTCTTCGGAAATCAGCTTGAGTATGTCATACCTTCTCACCAGAGATTGAAGCCCTGAAATTTGATAAATCTTGAGGGGAGTTAAAAGCTTTGCGAGCCTCTTTTGATCAAGGATAGCGTAATTTAGCAGGAATTTCTTTATCAGGGGCTGGGGTCGATTTTGTTCGATGCGATACCGCGCTTCCAGCGCTAACTCCCCGGCTTTAACTCCGGCTGGACATACGGTCTGGCAGTTTCGGCAATCGAGACAATGATATATGTGTTCAACGAACTCTTCTGACGCTTTCATCTTTCCGTCTATAACCGCCTTGATAAGAGCGACCCGTCCTCGTGGGGACTGCGTTTCAACTCCATCTGTTCGGTAAGTTGGACAAGTAGGCAAGCATAGTCCGCAACGCATACATTGTAGCACGTCTCCGTAATCATGAACATCTAAAGTTGAGAGTGCTTCAGCTATCTTGTCCGGATCAAAATTTCTCCCCATCAGTCAAAGTCCTTCTATGCCGGAAAAATTTTCCCTGGGTTTAGTCTACCGTTAGGATCAAAACATGTCTTAATTCTTCGCATCAGTTCGATAGCTTTTGGCCCTACCATGGCCGGGAGGTATTTTGACTTTGCTATCCCTGTCCCATGTTCTCCTGATATTGTCCCCCCAAGGCTTATAGCTTTATCAAATATTATTTCATACGCCTCATGAACTCGTCGAATTTCGTCAACATCTCGTTCGTCAGTTAAACACGTTGGGTGAAGATTGCCATCTCCAGCGTGGCCGAATGTTCCGATCACAATGTTGAACCTTTCAGACACTTCTTTTATTGACGCCATCATATCGGGAATCGCCGGGCGCGGCACCGTGATGTCTTCCAGTATCGTTGTGGGTTTGGATCTCGCAAGAGCGGACAAGGCCATTCGTCGAGCAGTAAATAGCTCGTCCGATTCCTGCCTGCTTCCGGCGATGTTCAGAGTCCTTACGTTGTTGGCGTTACAAGCGGTTTCGATTACGGAGCCTTCTTCTTCAACGACGGCGGGATGCCCGTCAGCTTCAATAAGTAGTAAGGCTGCTACATCACGCGGCAAACCAATTTGTGAATAATCCTCAACACAGTTTATAGTTGTCTGATCCATCAGTTCGAGAGTCGATGGGATGACCTTCCTGGATATAATTGTCGAAACAGTCCTCGCAGCGTCAATTATGTCGTCATATAGAGCGAGGAAGGTTTTTTTGGTTTTTGGCTTGGGAACGAGTTTCAGGATTATTTTGGAAAAAATTCCAATTGTCCCTTCAGTTCCGACAAGAAACTTGGTCATATTGTACCCGGCGACATCTTTAACACATTTGGTTCCATACCTGACTTTTGATCCGTCAATAAAAAAAGTCTCAAGGCTCATAACATAATCGCCGGTGATGCCATACTTCAAACCGCGTAAGCCACCCGAATTCTCTGCAACATTTCCTCCGATAGTAGAGATCTTCATACTTCCTGGATCAGGAGGGTAAAATAGATCCAATTCTTCCACTGAGGAGTGCAAGTGGCTTGTTATTACCCCTGGTTCCACGGTTGCGGAAAGGTCTTCTGTGTCTATGTCAATAATTCTGTTCATTGCGGAGGTAACCAGAACTATACCGCTATTGACCGGAACCGAACCGCCGCTAAGGCCCGTTCCACTGCCACGTGCAGTCACGGGAACGTTTTCGGCGGCGGCTATTTCGAGTGTCCTCTGTATATCCTCTTCATTGTGAGCCCTAACAACCACATCAGGTTGAGACGAAATGAGAGGAGTGGAATCGTAGGAATAGCAAAGTAATTCGCACTCAGATGAGAGAACCTTTTGAGTTCCTAACAATTCTTCCAGCTTTGAGACAAGGTTTTTTTTCATGGCATGCCATTTCAGGATAGTGAGGGGTTAACTGACAACAGAATTACTCCCACATACGATAACATTGTCAGACAATCTGTCAATAATAAAATTAGACAAAATTATTATTTGTTGACTGGCTTGTAACGTTATATTAGTTTAGAGGTATGACCAAAAGTAACTCCAATGAACCCATATTCCGGAAAATTCGATCTGAACGTTTGTCTGAGAAAGTCGCTGATCAGCTTAGAAAGGCCATAGGCGAGGGAAGATTCAAGGTTGGGGAAAAATTGCCATCTCAACCTGATCTTGCCGAACTCATGGGGGTTAGCAGGCCTTCGATTAGGGAAGCCGTCAAGCTATTGGAATTACAGGGCATGATAGAAAGCGTTCAGGGTGGTGGCACGCTTGTACGAAATATCGCGGCTCAAGAAATAGGAACACCTATTGAAACGCTGCTAGTTAGCGACAAAGAAAAAGTAATCGAACTAATGGACGTCCGAGCCCTATTAGAGGTATGGAGCGCAAAACGCGCAGCGCATAACAGGACCGAGGACGAGCTGAAACAGATTCTCACCTTGACAGAAGAAATGGAAAAAGACTTCGCATCCGGCTCGATACGTTACGAGCTTGACGCAAAGTTTCATAAAGAAATCGCAGGAGCTACCCACAACACCATCCTCACTCATATTGTGGGTTCAGTTTTTGACCTTATACGTGAATCCATAAGGTTTCACAGGGAAGAGATCTTTGTAAGCCGCAATGACCAAAGAAAAATTCTGGAACATCACAAAAAGATCTACGAAGCCATCAGAGACAGTGATCCGGAACGTTCGGAAGTCTCCATGCATGAACACCTGCAGTTTGTGATTCGCGAATACCGACGCCGTTTTTTCAACGATTAATGACAAAAGTCAAAGCCGTAAACCGTTGCATAGTATACTTCCTTAATTCTTTTTCGATCATGAGGAGATATAGAAGGAACGTCCGGTTACGAATGCTCATGTGAGACGACAGACCTCCGTGACAACCAATGCCCAATCTGCCCAATTCCAGAACAGTCGATAGATTGAAAGACCCCAACATAAATCGATCAAACGTCACGACTCATCAACCAACTGATTTTGGATCGTTTCATAATATGATCGTGATAACAGACCCGTTGAAGGCAAATCAGTCAGTTTCCCAGATTCAAAAAGATCGGCTATGATCTGAATAGTGGCCAACTTATCAATTTTCCAGGGCATTACGGAATCACTGAAGTTCAGCTTCATAAATTCCAAGGATTTTTCAATCAATTTTGATCCAGGACGATCCCACGATTCAATTTCGATTTCGAAATGCTTGATTGGTTTGTCTCCAACAAAAAATGAAACCTGGTCAATAACCAATTCTCCCACGGGGCCACGCCCAAGGGAACGGAAAATTTTGCGTGCTGTCCTCTTAGTGTCACGTTCCTGAATCACTGCTAGTCCAAGAGAATGCAGCGATTCAAAAACGTCACTATGGGATAAACCCCATTCTGGCTCTACACAAACACCTATTCTGTCCATTAGTTTCAGGACGTAATCCAGTGCTTCGCCATTCCATTCCATCTCAAGTTCTGGTCTCTCGATGGATCCATCTTTAAGTTCCACTCCGGGACCTTTCAGCGCTATTTTATCCCCTCCGGCGTCGCGTCTGAGACGAAAACCCCATTTCCTTCGGGACAAACTACGATCACACATATCAAAGTAAAAATCTTTAAAATGTAGTTCACTAATTGGACCTAAACGAAATTTGCCAACGGAATCAATTTTATTTAATTTAGATATGATGTCCCAGGGGTTTTCCGATATAATTACAAGCTTTGCTTCTACTTCCATCGGCAACTCTTGAACGAAAGCTTTCTCGTGGTTTAAAAGGATCTGTTTCAGTTCTATTCCCGAACTGTATCCACCCAGAGAGCCATTGGAATTAATTACTCGATGACACGGGACAATTATTGGGATCGGGTTTTTGCCGTTCGCTGTTCCAACAGCTCGAGCAGCTTTGGGTTTGCCGACAGAGGAAGCTATCTGCCCGTAAGACATGGTCTGGCCAAGTGGTATTTTTAATAATTCTCTCCAAACCATTTGTTGAAATTCCGATCCTTCCATAAATTGTATCGGTGTCGTGAAAACTCCGCTTTTACCGTTAAAATAGTTGTCTAATTCTGATGCGACACGTGTCAGTATGGGGTGGTCGAAAGGTTGTCTGAAATTGGTGGGTTTACGGACAAATTCAATGTTTGTCACAGCAGCTTCCGTCGCGGATATCTTCAACCATCCGATCAATTTATGATAATAATGGCAAGTCGTTGAGCGTGAATTCATTTTTGTACCCAAGATCTTAAGATTGTGGTTTCCTGTGCGTTTTAGTAAATCGTTTCTAATATATCGTCAATCATGCAGAAGGTAATTTCCCAGGGGCCGTTGTATACGGGCTCTAAAAGAGCGTTGCTAGAATAACACAATTGTGTAATATAATAGAAAAAGCATCGGAAATGATGCGGGCCTCGGGAGGCGGTAGAGTTCTGGTGGGCTCCGCGGTCTTCAAAACCGTAAGCAGGGCGCTAATAACGTTCTGGGTGGGTTCGATTCCCATGCGCCTCCGCCAATCGAATGGGGTAAGTCCTATCTAGAGATTAGTGTGTTTGTTCCCGTAATTCGCAATCCCTTACAAACCTGGAATGGCTCCGGCCGCAGCGTTAGCACTGGTCACGTTTTCTTGTACAAGGACGACCAATGAAGATAGTTAGCGCGGAATTTATTCGTGGCGCCGAAACAGAGAAAGATTATCCACCTATGCACGCGCCGGAGATTGCATTTGCGGGCAGGTCGAACGTTGGAAAATCTTCGATGATCAATTCGTTGCTGTCCAGGAAAAATCTTGTCAGAACTTCAAAGACTCCCGGACTTACCCGCAAGATAAACTTTTTTTTGATAAACAACAGTTTTATCTTTGTGGATTTGCCGGGATACGGTTATGCTTCTGTTCCGATGAAGGTCAGGCAATCCTGGGCCCCAATGGTAAATACTTACCTGACCCAACGGGATCAATTAGCAGGTGTAGTTGTTATAGTAGATTCAAGAAGAAACCCAACCGACCTGGACGAAAATCTTATCGAATTTCTTAAATTTCGGGGTATCCCTTTTGTCATAGGCCTTTCAAAGGCTGACAAGATAGGGCGCTCCGAACAAACTGCGTTACAGGCTGCGCTGGTCAAAAAATGGGGAACAGGAACCGCCATCGAATTGTTTTCATCAGTGACTGGGTTGGGTCGCAAAGAATTGTGGAGTCATATTATTGAACTTTCGGAACAGTGGCGCTCGAGACCTCGCAGCAGGATCCCGACGAGAATTAATCTCGAGAAATAGAGGAATCAACCGTTCATTGATAGCGAAAGAATTTAAAAAGAAAACATCATGACCAAGAAAATGCTTATAAATTCAAGCCACCCGGAAGAATGTAGGGTGGCGGTTGTCGTCGACGGTGAACTCGACGAACTTGACATAAAAACCGGCCCTAAAGAGTTAACAGTTGGGAACATATATAAAGGGGTAATCACCCGGGTTGAACCATCTCTTCAGGCAGTTTTTGTAAACTACGGGGGGGCAAAGAATGGCTTCTTGTCTGTAAATGATATCCATCCATCGTATTTCCCCGAATCTTTTCATAGTTCGAGGCGACGACCAAGAATTCAGGAAGTTTTTAAAAAGGATGACCATGTCGTTGTTCAGGTAGTTAAAGAAGAAAGAGGCAACAAGGGGGCCGCTCTGACGACGAACGTCTCTCTGGCGGGGAGATACCTGGTTCTTATGCCAGGAGCAGAATTGTGTGGGGTTTCGAGAAAAATCGAAGAAGAACAAGAAAGACGGGAACTGAAAGAAATCTTGAAGCAGTTAAACCCGCCTGAAAACATGGGCTTTATAATCAGGACAGCGGGCCTGGGGCGAACTAAAACCGAATTGTCCCGGGATTTGAACTACTTGCTACGTTTGTGGAAAACTATTGAAAAGTCCATGGGCTCGGAAAGTTCTCCTTGTCTCCTGCACAAAGAACACGACCTTGTTGTACGTGCCATTAGAGAACACTTTTCGCCAGATATAACTGAAATTCTGGTTGATGACAAAGAGGTTTTTAACAAAACACGCGATTTTTTCAGACAGGTTATGCCAAAATTTGAAAAACTCGTTAAGCAGTACCAGGAGAAAAGACCTCTTTTCAACAAATATCAGTTAGAGGAACAAATTGAGAGGGTTTATAGCCGCAAAATCCGTTTAAAGTCTGGAGGTTATATAATAATTGAGTCGACGGAAGCCATGGTGACCATAGATGTAAATTCTGGGAGAGCTACACGCGAAAAGGAAGTCGAGGACACCGCATTCCTGGTCAACATGGAGGCTGCCCCTGAGATAGCAAGACAACTTAGGCTGAGAGACTTGGGTGGCATAGTTGTCATTGATTTCATCGACATGGTAGGGAAAAAACATGTCCAGGAAGTTGAGAAAGCTTTAAAAGCCGCGTTAAAGCGTGATCGCGCTAAAACGAAAGTTCTGAAGATGTCTTCACTGGGAGTCTTGGAGCTTTCGCGTCAGCGTCTTCGATCGTCTCTAGGGGAGGGTGAATACCATGATTGCCCTCTGTGTGAGGGTAGCGGACGATTAAGGGCGCCCGAGACTAGCTCTCTATATGTATTCAGAAAAATAAAATC
>JBMFSZ010000146.1:0-8415 GCA_049967315.1 Desulfomonilaceae bacterium | reverse complement strand
TCGCCCCTTTCCGCAAACTCAGACGGCTATCACTGGGCCAAACTATTGCACTCCCAATTTTGGCCAGAACCGAATGGCTCAACCAAATTATGCTCTGTCAGCGCCACGCCCTGGACTTGGAGCCGAAGCTCAAACCGATCGCGTTGTGCGTGACGGTATAACGATAAAATTGGCTCCAGCGGCTGCACCGGTTACAGCCCCTATGCCGCCTTACGAAGCCGAACAGAGAGACGATTCATCGGGTTCGGACTTACTGTCAAGTGCGGCAGAAATTATCGGGTTACCGTTCGCTTTCATAAGTTCACTATTCTAGGCTTTTGGCCGTGTAATAAAATCAAAGGACGTTGGCCTAAAAAGAGGTCAACGTCCTTTTTATTTTTTAGGTCCCGGTTAGAAATTAGGCCGGGACTCGAAGGTGTGGAGTAGATTCCAAAGATTTTATAAGCAAGGTTAGAGTTTCATTCACCGGAGCTTTCAGCCCAGCAGATTTTGACTGCTGAACAATGGCTCCATTTATGAAATCAATCTCTGTCCTTCTCCCCGCCAAAATGTCCTGGAACATCGAGTTAAGATTGCTGCTTGTCCCTTTACATACTTCTATAACATGAGCTTCAGGGTCATCGAACATCAATTTGATTCCCTTTACAGCAAGGAATTCAAGGCACTCCGTAACAATCTTTCGGATCAGATCTCTTCCTGTCTCGGTTTCCGGTAAGTCTCCGTTTCGGAGTTTTAGAAGCGTAGCTGGCGCGTTTATTCCGGCGTTGACGATCAACTTGGACCACACTGCCCCAAGCACATTATCTACAGCTTCGACCGGTCCACTGTTCATTTTCCTTAGAGTGTCACGAACAGCGACAGCCCGCTCGGTTATCTCACCGCTGATTTCTCCTAGTAGTATTGGACCAAAACCGGTATGGCGAACTCTGCCCGGTCCTAGCGTCATGGCGCCCATGGTTGTGACACCCATAAGCACCCTACCTGGAAAAGCGTTGTTAAGTATTTCGAAGTTTCCGATCCCATTCTGAACCGTCAGAATAATGCCTCGATCGGAAATAATTCGCCCAACCGTGTCGCAAGCAGCGAGGGTATCATAAGATTTTACGAGGACAAGAACCAGTTCAGCCTTGTCGAGACCAGTCAAATCACTGAAAATACCTGGCCACACATAACGTTCGCCAGAGACGCCTTCAATCCAAAGCCCCTTGTCCCTTACACAATTGACTTCATCAACGTTGCGTTCAAGCAGAATTGGGTCGAGCCCGGCTTCCCACAGTAATGATCCTATAACTGATCCGAGCGCCCCGGTCCCTACAATTGCAACTTTCATCAAAACTTTCCGCTTCCCCACCGCTTTGGATTACCTAACCTGGATACTCCACGAAAAAGCATTTTTGTGGAGTATCAACTGCAACGGAATATCCAAGGTCGGTTCATTTGTAAATACGCTTGAGTTCCTGTACCACATCATCGGGCATCGCATAACAATGCTCTTTGGCTGGGAAATTTCCTTCTTTAACGTCCTTCTTGAACTCTTCCAGCGCCTCGACAATCTGGTTACCGATTTCACGATATTTTTTGACAAACTTTGGAGTGTAACGGTCAAACATCCCGATCATGTCGTGGATCACAAGGACCTGACCGTCGCAATGAGGACCGGCTCCAATACCAAAGGTAGGCACTGATGAACGCTTGGTAATTATTTCAGCCAGTTCAGCCGGCACACCTTCCATAAGGATACTTGAAGCGCCTGCCTTCTCAAGAATTTCAGCGTCTTCGATCAGTTTTTGCGCAGTTTTGATGTCCCTGCCCTGCGCTTTGAATCCTCCAAGCTGCGCAGCTGCCTGTGGAGTTAGCCCTATATGAGCCATAACAGGAATTGTCGCGTCGGTTAGGGCCCTGACCGTGTCGGCCATTTCCCTGCCACCCTCAAGCTTTACAGCGTCGCATTCTCCCTCAGCCATGAAACGACCAGCGTTTCTTATAGCTTCAGGTATTGAGATCTGGTAACTCATATAGGGCATATCCGCCACTAAATAAACATCGGGGGCGCCTCGCCGGACGGCCTTCACATGCGGTATCATCAAATCCATGGTCACGGGGAGAGTCGAATTGTAGCCCAAAACCACCATTCCCATAGAATCTCCGACCAGTAACACATCTATTCCGGCCTTCTGTTCCAAAATCGCGAAAGGATAATCATATGCTGTAAGATATGTGATCTTCTCACCCTTAGCCTTTTTTTCTCTTAAAGTATGAATGGTAATCTTCGCCATTGTTCCTCCACTCTGCCGCCTTTTGAAGCCGATAAGCAAAATTCTCCACCAAGGCCCTGCAGCCTTTGCGCTTGATGCTTTTAAGAGCTAGCGGATCTAGATTTAGCCCTGGCAGTCATCACGCCACGAACATGTCAACTCTCCACAATTCTCGATTGTTTTAAAGCATGGAGAATTCCCTTCTACCTGCTGAATTTCCCGGATCAAGGCGTCCTTTTTAAATTTTTTAACGTTCTTGATACCTAGTTTTTTTGCTATTTCCTTGATTTCTACCAAAGTCATTTTGATTTCTCCTGACCCAATAATAATCCCTAACCAGCCCAGCTGACAAGAAGGGGGACGGGTTAAGCTCGTCAGAGGCTTCAGCCTGTCAGGATGGACTATTTCTTGAGGTGAGTTCTAATGTATTCAACGATATCGTCGGTTCTGGTTCCAGGACCAAATATTTCCCCGACACCAGCTTCTTTAAGGGCCTCTATATCCTCTTCCGGAACAATACCCCCACCCAGAATCAATACATCATTTACATTTCTTTCTTTAAAAAGTTTAGCTACGCGAGGAAACAGATAATCATGAGCCCCCGAGAGGGAACTCAAGCACAATGCGTCCGCGTCCTCCTGAACACATGTTTGAAAAATCGCCTCGGGCGTTTGCCGCAGTCCAGTATATATGACCTCCATTCCCGCGTCTCTAAGCGCCCTTGCAACTACTTTTGCTCCACGGTCATGGCCATCGAGACCGGGTTTGGCTACGACAACTCTGATTTTTCTCTCCATTATCTTTACCTCTGGGTTAGAATGGATTCATTACAATGGGATGTTCCCGTGCTTCCTTTTGGGCTTATCTTCCAGTTTATTTTCCAATTGGGCGAATGAGTCAATCAGCACCTTGCGAGTATCCCTGGGGAAAATTACCCGATCGACGAAACCGAGTTCTGCCGCACGATATGGGCTAGCGAATTTTTCAACGTATTCCTGAATCAACTCAGCCCTCCTGGCCACTGGATCAGGAGCCGCCTCAATTTCCTTTCGAAACAATATCTGGATGGCTCCCTCTGGCCCCATAACTGCAATTTCCGCAGTTGGATACGCCAGATTTATATCTGCGCGAAGATGCTTGCTGGACATAACGACATATGCTCCACCATATGCTTTTCTAGTTATGAGAGTGACCTTTGGGACGGTAGCCTCCGCATACGCATAGAGTATTTTCGCTCCGTGTTTGATTATACCACCGTGTTCCTGTTGTGTCCCGGGCAAATACCCTGGAACGTCCAGTAATGTCCATAACGGGATATTGAATGAGTCGCAAAAACGAACAAAACGGGCGCATTTTACCGAGGCCTCAGTGTCAAGACACCCGGCTAACCAATTGGGCTGATTGGCTACAATTCCAATGGTCTTCCCGTTGAGCCTACCGAACCCCGTAATGAGATTCCGAGCGTAATTCGCATGGACTTCAAAAAACTTTTTGTCATCAAGAGTAGGGACTATAATTTTCTTCATGTCGTAGGGCCGTCTTGGGCTCTCAGGGATAACCGTATCAAGTTCGGAAGTCTGACGATCTACCGGATCATCCGTCTTAACTGTAGGTGGCGCAACTCGGTTACTGTCCGGGATGAAAGAATGCAATTCCCGCACCTTGGCTATGGTTTCTGCTTCCGAGGGGCAATGAAAGTGACATACTCCGGACACTCTTCCATGGACTTTGGCTCCTCCAAGACTCTCTGGATCAATTTCTTCACTCGTAACCTGCTTAATGACTTGCGGCCCTGTTATAAACATATAACTCGTCTTCTCGGTCATAAAGATGAAATCAGTGACAGCCGGGGAATAGACCGCTCCACCAGCGCACGGTCCCATGATCACTGATATCTGGGGAATAACTCCTGAAGCTCTCACGTTTCTGTAAAAAACCTCGCCATAGCCACCAAGGCTCTCTACCCCCTCCTGTATTCTAGCTCCGCCGGAGTCGTTGATGCCTATCAGTGGAAAACCATTTCGGTAGGCAAGATCCATGACTTTACACATTTTCTGGGCGTGAGTGAAGGACAGGCTTCCACCAAATACCGTGAAATCCTGGGCATATACGTAAACGCCCCTGCCATTTATCCTCCCGAATCCTGTTACCACCCCTTCCCCAGGGATGTGAGTCTTCTCCATGCCAAAATCTGAACACCTATGAACAACAAATTTATCAATTTCATCGAAAGAGCCTTCATCGAGAAGGTGCAGAACTCTCTCGCGGGCAGTCATCTTCCCGGATTCGTGGTGTTTGGCGACTTTCTCTGGTCCACCCGCCTGATCCGCTTCTTCCAACCTTCGACTAAGCTCTTGAAACTTTTGTTTTAAAATCGACATAAATAACCCTCCGGAATCAATTAACTTTTTAGCTTCACGCCAAAATATCTCTCATGACTTCACCGACCCTGGTGAGGTTTTCCACTACCGTCACACCAGCCTCGGTAAGGGCTTTAATCTTTCCCTGAGCCGTACCTGAACCGCCGGATATTATAGCCCCAGCATGCCCCATCCTTTTCCCGGGAGGGGCCAGTTTTCCGGCGATGTAGGCCACAACGGGCTTCTTGAATTCATTCTTTATATATTCCGCAGCCCGCTCTTCTGCAGATCCACCTATCTCACCAATTAACACAACCGCTTCTGTTTTCGGATCGTCCTTGAACATTTTAAGACAATCTACGAAACTCAAGCCCACTACGGGGTCGCCACCCAACCCCAGACAGGTGCTTTGCCCCATGCCTGCTTTGGTAAGCTGATCCACCACTTCATAAGTCAGGGTCCCAGAACGGGAAATCACGCCGACAGGGCCCGGTGAATGAATATAACCAGGCATGATCCCAACTTTACATTTGTCTGGCGGAGAAATTATCCCTGGAGTATTTGGACCAATAAGAACTCTCCCTTTCTCTTTTACAGTGTAAAGAGCTGATGCAGTATCCAGAGGAGGTATTCCCTCTGTGATGCAAACTATCACTTTTATTCCAGCGTCGACGGCTTCCAGGATGGGATCTTTGGCGTGAGCGGCAGGGATGAATATTAGGGATACATCTGCCCCTGTTTCCTGGACCGCTTCTTCCACTGTATTAAAAACGGGGATCCCATCTACAAAGGTTCCCTTTTTACCAGGTGTCACTCCACCAACCATGTTGGTTCCGTAGTCCCTGCAAGCAATGGAATGAAACGTCCCGTTTCGACCTGTAATGCCCTGACATATAACACGTGATTCCTTATTTACAAGTATGGCCATGGTCTTGCTCCACTAATTAGCTTTGGTTAGTTCTTTGGCCTTGGCGACTACCATTGCTGCGGCCTCGTTCAAGGAAGGTATCATCTGAATCTCAAGACCAGAATCCGCAAACAATTTCCTTCCCATTTCAATGTTGGTCCCTTCGATTCGCGCTATAACAGGGAGTTCAAGACCTCGTTCCTTTATAGCCTTGATGACACCCCGGGCTAACACATCACATCTTAGGATTCCTCCGAAGATATTGATAAAGACGACTCGAACCCTTTTATCGTCAAGCAATATGTGGGTTGCGTCCGCAACTACCTGTTCACTGGCTCCACCACCAACATCCAGAAAATTAGCCGGTGAACCACCGTGAATTGAGATGAGATCCAAAGTGGCCATTGCCAGACCGGCCCCATTAACCATGCAACCGATGTCACCATCGAGTTTAATGTAGCTTAGTCCAGCCAGCCGAGCAGACAGTTCCACAGCATCCTCCTGCGACCTGTCCCTCAAACTGGCCATCTCTGGCCTTCTGAACAAGGCGTGATCATCAAGATTAATCTTTGCGTCCAAGGCTATCACGGATTCTCGAGAGATGATAAGCGGATTAATTTCCGTCAATGTGCAATCACAGGAAACAAATATTTCATAGAGCGCAGTTATTGCTTTAGCAATCTGATTGGCGATCAAATTGTTACTAGCGAGTTTGTAAGCTAATCCTCTCGTCTGAAAAGGGCACAAACCTCTCAGCGGGTGGACTTTGACAGTGTAAATTTTATCGGGGGATTCTTTGGCAATTGTTTCAATGTCCATTCCACCAGCCGGACTCGCCATTATCGTCACATGACCATCATTCCTGTCCAGTACAACTCCGAGGTACAGTTCCTCATCGATTTGAGGCGCCTCTTCTACCAATAGAGCCGAAACAGGCTTACCTTGAGGACCAGTTTGATTCGTGACCAAATTCATCCCCAGGATCCTGGTTGCCTCCGACCTGATGTCGTCATCAAGAGACATCACTGCCACACCACCCGCTTTTCCCCTTCCTCCGGTGTGGGCCTGGGCTTTAAGCACAATTCTGTCGGTCTTGAGGCTCCTGGCTGCTACTAGCGCCTCGAGGCCGTCGTGAACCAACAAACCCCTTGGCACATTCACACCCCTTTCCTTCAAAATTCTCTTTGACTGATATTCATGAAGATTCATTTTAGACCTGTCCTCGATTATGTGGTTGACTTCGAGATCGACGTCACTTGATAAAATTCAAGATTCGCAATTGAGCAAAAAAAGTAAAGAGCATATAAGGAATAACAGGTGGTTAAAATCAATCTAACGCTAGAGTCCATGCTTTGCAAGCTAAAACTTCCGCTATTGGACGCAAAATAGCCACAACATAAATGATCGTAAATTTTAGGTATTATAGCTATTAATTCCTATGATAGTTTATGGTTGGTCCATTTTGTAGCACAATTATCCCGAATAACAAACTTTCTAAGAGGTCAACAATCTGCGGCCTCTACCGACACCAATCTGGATTTACCTTTGAACTACTTTCTGCTTTTTGTAATGTTTCAGCCCGGTAGGACAGAAACTTTGTAGATCATGAAATGGCATCGACCGACCGTGTCTTTTCAGCGAGACGCCAGGTCAGAAAAGCCGCGGTCAAGCTAATAGCAGCCGCAGATGAAAGCCATAGCGCCGGAGATGCTCGGTTACCGGAAATCTCAATGAGCCAAATACACACAGCAGGCGTGAACCCCCCGAAGATTGCAGTTGCCAGGCTGTAAGCAAGAGAGAACCCAGCGGTGCGCACTTCCGGGGGCATAATTTCCGTAAGGAAGGGAATCATTGCTCCATTGTATGCGCCGTAGAAAAACGAGAACCAAAGCAGAACAAGGAGCAATTTGCTGAAAGAGGGCGCGGCAACGAGCCAAAGCATGGCAGGATAAGCGCTCAGGATTGCAAGCGAGGGCATTATTATCAATAGCGGCCGGCGACCGATGCGGTCTGAAATGGCCCCACCTAACGGAAGCCATATAAAATTCGACAGCCCCACACAGAGTGTTACGACAAGGTTGTCACGAAGGGCTAGTTTGAGGGCTTCGTGTCCATATGTCGGGGTATAAGCGGTAATAGTATAAAAGGTAGTAGTCGTCATGGTGGATAGCATCATGCCAAGAAACGCCAGATGCCAGTTGCGGGCGAGGATTCTGAGGATCTCACGTAATTTCGGTTGGTGTTTCCGCCCACTGAAAACCTTCGTTTCCTCGAGGGATCGGCGCAACCAGAAGATCAGGGGTACTATCGCACAACCAATCAACAGGGGAATGCGCCAGCCCCATTGGGCCAATTGCTGCGTGGTCAGCGCAAAAGTTAAACCGACTCCTATCATGGCTGTAAACATAACCGCTACCTGCTGGCTTCCGGATTGCCACGAGCAATAGAATCCGCGGTTTCCGGGCGTAGCTATTTCTGCCAGGTAAACCGATACACCTCCCAGTTCGACGCCAGCCGATAACCCCTGAAGCAAACGACCGCATACGACTATGATCGGCGCCAGGACCCCAATCTTCTTATAACCGGGGGTGATCGCTATGGCGCATATGCCGACCGCCATAAGAACCAGCGTAAGAATCAGGCCCTTACGCCTACCGTGGCGATCTACATAGGCTCCCAACACCACCGCCCCGACCGGGCGCATGAAAAAACCCACACCGAAAGTCAAAAACGAGGCCATTAGCGATGCGAACTCGCTGGATGACGGGAAAAAGACCTGGCCGATGTATTTTGCATAATAGCTGTAGACTATGAAATCGTACATTTCGAGAAAGTTGCCGGTCGTTACCCGTATTACCGTCTTGATAAGGTCTATTCTTTGCCCGTTGTCCGC
>JBMFSZ010000145.1:0-8462 GCA_049967315.1 Desulfomonilaceae bacterium | reverse complement strand
GCGAGCTGTTGAAAATATAATCTCGGAGATCACTACCAAAGAAAATATATGGGCCGTCAACGCTGAAGATGAATATCATGAAGAAATGTAATCTCTTATGCATTAAATTCAAATTTGATCCAATGTCATTAAATCAGCTTCATATCGCAGAACAGGGATTAATCCAACCTGTCTGAGTTTGTATGTGGGTGGGATTAAACATGTTGACTCAATTTCTGAGAGGATGGTCAAATAGGGGGTTCTTGGGGCCAGTTGTCAGAAGATATTTTTTTGTAGTTCCTTTCTTGCTAGTGCTCTATGTAGCGGGATTTTTGTATTTATATCAGGCATTTTTTAATGCAAGACCAAGATTTTTTGCTTTTGCCATGTCAATATTGGGCATTAGCTTGTTGTTTCCAGCTACTGTTCTTGTTTCGATTTTCATTTCTCAAAATGTCGGTGGTTTCCTGAATAAAATTGTTAACTCTTCAAAAAAGTTAGTCATGAAACGGGGATTGCTAGTTTCGATCCTCGTGTCGCTTAGCGCAACGTCGGTAATAATTTTCCTTGTATATAATTCCAATTCAATAATAGATGACGAATACGCTTATGTGTTTCAAGCTCGCACTTATTTGACCGGAAATTTGTTTCTCCCTCCGCCTCCAGCCCCGGAATGTATCAGTAGGACCTTTATGATCATCAATCATGTTTGGACTACAAAGTACCTATGGGGGCATCCCTCCCTTTTGGCTATAGGCATGTTACTTGGTTCTGCCTACTTGGCTACAATTCTCATGGCCTTAACTTCCCTAGTCCTTCTGTATTCAATAACAAGGCACATATACTCGTCTAAGGAGTTGGCGATGACCGCGAGCTTTTTAATGGGTATATCGCCATGGTTCTGGTTCGTTTCAGGTACTCTTGTAACCAATGTCTCAATGCTATTTTTAATCCTGCTTTTCATTTACTGTTGGTTAAAACTGGAACGCTACGAAAGCTTCTTTCTTGGGCTTGCTTCAGGCATTTGCCTAGGATGGTCCTTCACAGTGCGTCCCTTGACGGCCCTCTGTTTTGCCATTCCTTTTACTGTCTTAAGAGTGCCCGTATACTTGCGAGAAAACCCAAAAAGGTGGGTGTCCCCTTTAATCGGACTGGGCGTTGGCGGCGGTATTGTCATGACATTGGTGTTTGCATACAACGCAGCGGTCACTGGAGATCCTCTTACGTTTCCTTTCCTTTATTATCAAATAAAGGAAAGGCTTGGTTTTGGTATCAGGAACCATGGAATATTTACGCCTGCAATCGCCATTTCTCATTTATTTAAAAACGTCTTTTTAATCAATATGTGGCTGTTTGGGTGGCCAATAAGTTTTCTTCCCTTCCTGGCTTACTTGGCGGGAAGATTTGTTAAGCTATCTGAAGCGATCAGGAAAGTTCCGAACCGACACGACCTGATCAGAATTTCGGATTCATGGGATACCGTGTGGCTAGCATTCATTTTTTGTCTGTTTCTTGGCTATTTTTTTTATTATTGGCCCTTAGTGGTCTTGACTATACCAATGTATTATTATGAACTCCTGATTCCACTAACAATCCTTTCGGCTAAAGGCCTGATTTATGTTCATAACGCCTTGTCTAAAAGGCTGTTGAACTTTCAAAATTTCATTCCAGCATTTGTTCTCCTGTCGTTTACTACTTGTGTTTTTTGTTTCGTTCCGGTTCGCTCCGAGGATATTATTCGAAGATATGCCGTATTTCGAAAACCATTTGAATTAGCGCGACGACACATTTCTGAGAAAGCGCTCATTTTGGTGGGGAAAACCGAGAAATTCAATTGCCCGATTCAATGCCTACCTTATCCTTCACCAAATTTGGATGACAAATTACTATTTGTGAGTTTTAGAAACTCGGAGAATAGTTATCAGGCATTAAGAACTTTTCCTGATCGGTCCCCTTACGTTCTGTTTTATGACAACAAATCCAATCGTTACATTGTGAAAAGACTAAAACGGGGAAACAAGCTGTCAGATCAAGATTTGTCACATTGTGTAGGTATGAAGCGCGGCAACGGCAAGATTGACAGAACACCTCCTTCTGCCCGGATAGTCTTTTTGCTGAGTTTAATTGGATTTGATGCTCAACCGAGGAAACAGTAATTGTTATGAATCACGACGCTAAGCATTCAGATTCTGTGGACAAGTATGTTAGGTTGCTTACGTTTCTGATTCAATTTATAGCGTTCATTTTAGCCCGCTTTAAGTCAATGAACCAACTTTTGAGCTGGTTGGCGATACGCTATATAAGATTTTGTAAAAAATAAGAATTTCTCTCGCATTATATTACAATCATGAAACAGCTTGTAAAATTCTTTCTTGTTGAGTAGTCTGATTTCAGAAAGATTATTCTCAATTTGACGCCTATCAGGTCTTTCCAATATTCCCCAAATAGAAAAATTCCGGAGAAGCCTCCTCTGGATAGAAATTGGCAGCCAATGGATGAATAAGGCGAGGTAATGCGGTTCAACAAAAAATTCACGTGCAGGCGTCTGCAGAAAAAAACCTTTCCCGATCCGCTTGATTTCAGAAGCGAAAATCTTTTGGTTTTCATAGGTTCCAACGTGTTCAATTGTTGAGTTCGAAAAGGCTATATCATAATAATCGTCCTGGAATTTCAAATCTAATCCATCTCCCCATATGAATGACATATTTTGACTTAAATCCTGTGCCCTAACGTGACTCGGATTCAAATTCAACAGATCAATCTTGGGACTAGATTCGATAAACTTCCAATTGAATGGAGTGCCACCAACATCTAGGATTCGGGTTTCACTAGTTATTTTAAAGAGTTTAGAGAATTTGGCCATCCTCCTTTTACGGAAGCGCTCCCCAATCTTGTGATAAAGGCGAACAATGTCCACAAAATTTCTCCAGGAAATCTGATTTTAACATTCGGCTATCAACAGATAAACCATAACCTGGCAGTTATGTGAGCTATTATATTTTGAAAAAGTTACCAATACGACGTCAAATTATAATTATGACGAAATTAAGCCGCAAATCGAAAAATCTGACAAAAATAGGTTAATGGGTAAAAACTTTGTTCCCAAGATGGTCAGCTAGAGCTCTCGCGATAATCTCCTGAGCTTCGGCGTTTGGATGCGGGTCCATCGAAGAGACCCAGAAATTCATAAATTTCTTGTTCTTAAAGTAAGGTAGTATATCAATACAATCAATCTGATTTTTTTTGCAGAAAGCTAGAATTAATTCATTAGCCCGTTTAAACGGATAATTCTGGAAGTCCAGCATTGCTGGTAACAGCGCCACTGTGAAGCCTATTCCTCTTGATTCACATTCGGCATTCATCTTTTTGAGAAGCATGGACACTTGGTCATGCCATGGCCCATCAGGGGCAAGGTATTGATTCACAGTGTCCTGAATGTAAGTTGAGGCATACCAATTGGGATCAAAGAGCCGAATGAGATTTCCGACACGTTGCTTAAGAAACTGAATTATAAGTAGGTCCTGCTGAACATATCTGGTTATTCGTACCCAGACTGATTGTTCACTTTTTTCCTCTTTTTTTACTAAATTTGGATCAACACCTATAGGTTCGATATCGTTTATATTATAACCAACAACTACCCAGCCGGGTTTTCTGTCCAGCACAAAATGCTCCAACTGATACGCTTCCTGTTCGGTGTTATAACCGGAAACCCCCAGATTCCACACCCGGAATTTTTTCGCAATGTGAGCATCGTTTAGGAGATTTTGAAGAATGGCCGGGAATGTTTTGGACTGAGGAACTCCTTGGCCGAAAGTGAACGAGTCCCCTAGCACCGCAATGACAAACTGTCCAGGTCTTGGTTCCTCTGTAAACTCACTGTCCCGGAAGCCATCTGAATTTGTTTTGATTCGCACCCCTTCCCGAACGATGTTGAGATTAGGAATCATTTCGTACGTTATGGCGGTGGATGTAAGTCGAACCATGCCGGAATGGTCAGCGCTCGGGATAAAAGCCCTTAAAGCGATCTCTCCCAAAAAAGCCAAAGCCATCACCATAATGGCCAGAAGAGAAAGATTTATGATAACTATTTTTAAAAGAGACGGCTTGTTTTTTGACATCATGTCGATTCCCAAATTTGCAATAAGAATTTGATCAAGTTTTGCGTACCGCCAAATTTATATAAGGATCTATAGTCTTTCCAGTGAGCGTTTTAAAAACTTTACAAAATTCAACGGCGATCGTCTTGATGGGCCCCAAACTTGATGAATCTTTGGTAAGATTCCAGATGTCGATAGAGTCTCTGACCCCCAACCTGTTTGCGGGCAGGAATTCAGGCTTGCTCCCCGTTTCCTCCAATATCAGTTTTATCTCATGCGCCGTGCCACCCCTGAAACCACCTCTCAGAAGCCTTTCCCAGTCCGCGTCTATCCCGTAATTTTTCTTCATGGCCCACCGGCCGACGTGAAACGCCAGACCGTCAGGTAAAAAATTCACCATCGGTATACGTGTGACGTGAGTGCCTATCGGTGAATATCTGTTTGGGGTCTGAGAAACAAATAGCACCCCTTCTGCAGGTAACCTGTCCCAAATAGCGTGAAGCAAGCTGTGCCTTTCTAGCGGCAAAAGATGCTCATAAACGCCGCAAAGTATGCAGAAGTCAATGCGACCCAATTCAGAAGGTAACTGGTCATCCGAACTGGAGGTGACGAATGATACCCGATCAAGCCCCAATTGTTCCTTTTTGAGGTTACAGACTTCTATACAATCTGCGAGCCGATCCAGGCCAAGGATATGAGTTTGTGGAAAAATTCTGGACAATGCGAAAGTCGACGCCCCGCAGCCACAACCAAAATCCAGCAGGCGCTTGCCCGCAAATTCTTCGTCAGGCAAAAAACTGAGTGTATAGTACCTTAGACCAAGTTCAAGGCCTGATGGGCCTTCCTCTCTGATAAGTTCACTTCTTAATCTCTCGTGCCCCCCCATGTCTAAGAGCGCCTGAGCTACCTTTGCCCCGTAGTAGCTTTCAAATGAGATTTCTTTGTTCTGTTCACTGTGACCTTTTACTGTGAGGAGATATCTGAATCGTGAATCTCGCAGCGGCTCAATATTGATAGTCGCGTCAGGTGTTTCCAGAGTAACCATGAGTCCTCCTTTATTTACCTGGTCAGGACTGGCATTTACCTGCCCCGCTTCTCAACTCATGAATTGCGCGGGCAAATTCTCAAACACTGAAACTGTGCTCCTTTTTTTAGGCGTAAGTCAAATTTTGTTTAGATTCTTTTGGAAAAATATACTATTTTTGCCCTGAATTTCAATAAGAAGCTCTAAAGCAAACATGCAGAACTGAAAAGATTATGGCTTCTGGCGAATCGACGAAAAAAAAGGTCCTTGTTGTCGGTCCTATTCCACCCCCCTTTGGTGGTATAGCTACAGTAATCGACAGTATTACCAACTCGGAGTTAAGTCATGATTTTTCTTTTGACCTGTTCAATCGATCTGAGAGCCTATATGAGCCAGGTTCCTCTTCAGTCCAGCGCCATATGCTTAAAATTCAAAGATCTCTAAGTTTATTTAAAACTTGCTGGTCCGGGGGATACGATTTCATTCATCTTCATGGGTCTACGTCGGGGTTTTTGAATGACACTCTGGTAATGATCATACTCTGGTTTGCCCGAGCAAAGATACTTCTACATTTACATGGAACTGATTGGGACAAATTCTATGGCAGTGTTTCGTGGTTCAGGCGGCTTTATGTCAGAATAGGACTTTCAATTCCAAAACGTATCATAGTGCTCTATGAATTATGGGCAAAAAATATCCGAAAAATAAATTCAAAAATTGACGTCAGGGTGATAAGAAATTTTGTTCCAGATTGCCCGCGACCTAATGACACCATGGTTCAGGAATTACGTACACGCCTTGGAATTGATTCTCAGGAATTCGTCATCTCTTCGATAGGTAGAGTAGGCTGGAGAAAGGGAAGTTTCGACATCGTGGAGGCAGCGACGGAACTAGTGTCAACGGATAGCGGTTTCCAAATTCTGTTGGTCGGTGGACAGGAAAAAGAGGGCGAGATGGACCAGCTCCAGAAATTTGTCCTTGAAAAAGGAATGGGTAAATGGGTCAAACTTGTCGGGGAGGTAGATATTCAAGCTGTTCCTTTATTTTTGGAACTTTCGGATATTTTTGTTTTGCCTTCCTACTACGAAGGGATGCCCATGTCCATTATTGAAGCCATGAGAAGCGGAAAGCCCATCATATCGACCCACGTAGGCGCTATTCCAGACATGCTCGAATCAGGTGTTTCCGGCATATTGATTAGTCCTGGCAGCCCTGGGGAAATCGCTAACTCAATCCACATGTTAAAAAATGACCCATTTTTTAGAGAGAACATTGCTACTCAAGCAAGGCGAGCCTTTGAAACAGGCTTTGAAACCTCACGTGTACTTTCGAATCTGAGAATGCTTTATCAAGAAATGATAACAAGCTAATCTTATTAGTCAAAAGTTTGGCGAATATTGAAAACCATTTTTGGCTTTGCCTCTGCGCCAAACCTGATCTTGGCTGTGAATAGGAGAAAATGTACAAGCAGTACCATCGTTATAAGCTAGTTTTAATTATCGCGGATTTCTGCATGACCCTGGCGATGCTAATAATCGCCGAACACTTCAGACCATTTCTTCCTGGTCAGGAAGTTGAACCATCGTTACTGATTCAGAATCAATCGATATACTTCTTTTGCCCCTTTTTGTTTCACGTTCTTTTTGCTCTAACAGGGGTTTATGACTATCGCAGGATACCTAAACTTTCGTCACAGATTATAAGGCTAACTTTTTCCTACTCTTTGGCAATATGGGTCTTTGCCGGGATACTATTTTTCACATTCAGAGAAACCTCGAGATTACTGGTCATCTATTTCTCCATTCTCAACTATGTGGCGTTGACTGTCTTCCGCTATGTGATCTGGCGAATTCTTCAAAACAGGCACAATCGAAAAGACGCATCGGCGCTGCTTATAATAGGGACCAATGAAACGGCAATTATTCTGGCCAAAACTATTTCCGATGAATTAGGGGCCGTTTTTAGATTGGTGGGCTTTTCAGATTTTGAAACCCCGGAGAACGTGGATTTACCCGCCCCTTTTTTGGGCGATATAAAAGATTTACCGAATGTAATCCGACAGAATGAAGTCGAAGTCGTGATTATAGCCAGAAATGAATGTGATTTAAAAAACATGGAGTCATTGGTCAGAGATCTGATATGCCTACCAGTTCGCATCTATCTTGCTCCCGACTCCGTTCAGCTTGCATTGGTTGAAGCCGAAATTGATCAAATCGGAAACATGGTGCTCATTGGAATCAGGGAACCAGTAATTCAGGGTGGTAAACGGTTTTCCAAAAGAATCATGGATATAGTGATCTCTGTTGCTCTATTTCTGTTGACCTGGCCACTTCTTATTGTGATATGGGTCGCAATAAAGATTGATTCGAAAGGCCCCGGCATCTTTGCCGCTTCAAGGGTTGGTGAAGGCGGAAAAATTTTCAAAATGTACAAGTTCAGAACAATGTACACCGGTTCGGAGAAACTACAGAATGCTGTAACACAAACTGATGAGCATGGCAGGAAAGTTTATAAGGTCAAAGATGATCCTCGCATAACAAGGGTGGGTAAATGGCTAAGAAAAACATCTCTGGATGAACTACCTCAGATGTTTAACGTTTTGAAAGGAGATATGTCCTGGGTGGGCCCGAGACCTGAACAGCCGTTCATTACAAAAGAGTATGAGCACTGGCAATGGCAGCGAGTATTGGTGCCGCCGGGGGTTACCGGTTGGTGGCAGATATCTGGCAGGAGCGACTTGCCGATGCATTTGAATACCAATTATGATGTGTATTATGTTAAGAATTATTCCATATTCCTGGATATCAAGATTTTGATAAAAACAGTTATAGAGGTATTAAAAGGTAGAGGGGCCTATTGACTAAAACCGAGTAGCACATGACATCGGCATTCAATGAGAGTACCATCGTGGACCGCACGCTTATCCTCAATAAGAATCTCAAACAGTTCCTGATCACCGCTTTCCTGGCGCTGGTAGGCGGGTACCTTTATGTGGCGGCTTTAGGAACAGGATTCAGGGCGTTCATCCTCATCCATGGAGGTATCCTTTTCTTCGCCGGTGTAGCCATATTCCTGAGGAATATAAAGCCATTTCTTATCTTTTCAACCCTGTTCGCGATAGCTTTAGGCTACGGACGACATTTCGTTTATCAAAAACTACCTTTTGAGTCAGTTCTTTATAGCGCAGGCATCCGACTTGACGGGTCGGAACTGATTCTTATTATTTGCTACCTTCATTGGTTCATATCTTCCATTGGCTCTCAAGAAGGGAAGAAACCGTTGACGATTGGCGGTAAGGTTGGCGCCGTTTTTCTGGCCTGGATAATTTATGTATTTCTGTCCTCTTTTCTGACGGCTAC
>JBMFSZ010000144.1:0-8491 GCA_049967315.1 Desulfomonilaceae bacterium | reverse complement strand
GTACTCGTTGCTGGATGTCATCCGGGAGACTGTCATTACCTGGCCGGAAATATCAAAGCTTTGA
Source organism: Desulfomonilaceae bacterium (assembly GCA_049967315.1). Classification (GTDB taxonomy): domain Bacteria; phylum Desulfobacterota; class Desulfomonilia; order Desulfomonilales; family Desulfomonilaceae; genus CAJBEZ01. Next base: position 8,427 of record JBMFSZ010000144.1, on the reverse strand, counting down.
GACGCTCGTTTCTTCTAAGGAAACTTCTTTCCGAACTTGGAGTGGAAGGCAGGCGTTTCCGATTGGAATGGATAGCGGCTTCTGAATCACCCTTGTACGCGAAGGTAATAAATGAAATGATTGAAGACATACGTAACCTGGGGCCTTACAGCCATGTTTCGAAAAAAATTTTGAAGGGAGTCGCGTAAGTTGCCCAAAAAAAAATTGGCGATTTACACCGCCACTGGCTGCTCATCCTGTGGAAACACATTTCTCGACATTCATTATGATCTGGGATCGTTGACAAGAAACGCCGACATTGTTTTCTGGCCCTACCTGTTGGGATCTCAATGGGATGATTTGAATGATCAGATGGAGATCGACGTGTGTTTTTTCTCTGGGGCAATTAGGACTAAAGCTGATCGAAAAGCGGCGGCATGTTTGCGTTCCAATTCAAAATTGATGGTCGCTTGTGGGGCTTGCGCAGCATTCGGTGGTCTTCCAGGGTTGAGTGACTTGTGCCCTGATCTTCCGCCCGATTCAACTCAATCGGAAAGAGCGGAGGACGAGGTTTTACTCCCGGAATTGGAGTCGCGAATTTTAGCTCTGGAACATGTCGTTGATGTCGACTATTTCGTTCCGGGATGTCCGCCATCCCGGAATTTTCTGTGGGCTGCGATCCATTCACTAGCGCTGATAGGAGAATCACCCGCAAATCTATCATTTGCAGCTTCTAGATTGCCCCTGCCGTTAGCGCATTCCGTAATCGCTGGTGTTCTGCCTCGTCGTGGGAGCGTGTTCGCCGGAGAAAAGGCGGTTTGCGCGAGCTGTTCCAGAATCAAGGAAGAAAAGAAGTTCAGCAAGTTCTATCGACCTTATCAAACTGATCCGGATAGCGGGCGGTGTCTCCTTGAACAGGGCATTCTTTGCCAGGGACTTGCAACGCGTGAAGGTTGTGGGGGGGTATGCACCTCTACTGGAATTGGTTGTCGCGGTTGTTACGGGAAGGCTGAAGCGGTTTTTGATCACGGGGCTAAAATGGTTTCAGCTGTCAGTTCAACTTTCGACTCCACCGATGCCTCGGAATTGGAGCGAATGGCCAGTTCATTCGTCGATCTTGCAGGGACATTTTATAGATACACTCTTGCTACCCAATGTGCGTTAATGACACCAGACGCTGAGGAAGTGGGCCATGCATCGAACAATTCTTGAGCCCCTCAGGTGGATGGAAGATCCTGCCCGCGTAACGATAATAGAAAACGGTGGGCTCCCTAAAACCTATCTCCAGATCGTGACCAAGCACAGATTGCGTGAAATGTGCGTTGGACGACCGGTAGAGGAATTGCCGCGCATTTTAACCATCGTGTCTCCTACTCATCATTTGGTTTCCGCTTTAGCTCTTGATACCCTGTTCAATGTTGAACCACCGCCGTTAGCGGTCAATCTTCGCGAGGCTTTACTCGAGACGCAATTTTTGGGCCGTCATTTGCGAAGGCTGTATTTTTTATTGAGTACGCAGTCCAGTGCTTTCGAAGGCTTTAGCCTGAATCGGAGGAACACAGGAGGACATCCTGCTTCTCAAGATATGATCCATCTTTTGATGCGACATGTAACACTGGCTCAGGAAGCTTCTAAAATACTTGGAGGCAGAGAGGATCATCCTATATCCGTAATACCAGGTGGTGTGAGCCGGTTTCTGAAGCAGCAATACTACGACCGTCTTTCCGAGATAGCCCTAAGTTTTAAGGCTCTTGCTAACAAGCTGACACACTTCCTAACTGAATTCAAGATTGATGAGGATCTTGGTGGCCTTGCACTCAAGCCTGTTTTAGCTATGTCAATCTCTGAGGACCGGAGTCAAATTGAATTACATGATTTCTTAGGGAAATCGATTGACCAATTTCCAGTGGAACAACTCTTCGCCAAAATTGGTTTCCATGAGGAACCTTGGACTTACAAACCATTTACTTTCCTGAACGATTTAGGATGGAAGCCGTTGAATTCCGAGGACATCCCTGGTGTCTATTTCGTTGGACCTTTCGCCAGGTTGATCTCGAGAACCGAAATAGGATTCCCTGCTTCGCAGGGTGGAGAGAAAGGTTTTTGGGACGAAGTGAAGCCTTCTGCGAGGTTTACAATTCAAAACGCATATCGGGCCTTGATTCTGGAATCATACAAATCGGCTATCAGAATTGCGGATCTTTACAGGCAGGAGAACCTTACAGGCCCAACAATTCGTAATATTCCCACAGAAATCGGGGATGAAGGTTTCGCTGCAATTGAAGCTCCTGAGGGATTGGTCGCTCATCGTTACAGGACCGACAAAAGAGGTATCGTCAGAGAAATTGATATAGTCGATGCGGCCTCCCAAAATAACGCATTGAAATGTCTAATTGTGAGAAATGCTGTTGAGGGGTCTTCCAATTGGAAGCATGACCTGAAGTTTACGAAGGCAAGGATCGAAAAGGCATTGCTTCCATTTTAACCGGGGAAGCAATGTGACACTCTTATACTGGTGTTAAATAACCCTCTGATCACCAAACTACAGGAGGGATCAATTTATGATCAAGACATTGATTGTTGACGCTGAGAAATGTGTTGGATGCAGGTCATGCGAGAGCTATTGCGCCCTCAAACATGAAGGATACTGTAACCCATCCAAGGGTAGGGTACATGTGGTCAAATGGGAACAGGAAGGTATTTTTGTTCCCATAAATTGCATGAGATGCGAAAAACCAGCCTGTGAAATGGTCTGTCCGAAACGGGCTACATTTCGGAATTTCACCACAGGCGCCATGGAAGTAGATCCCTTCAGGTGTATTGGTTGTTTAAGCTGTGTTTTCGCCTGTCCTTTTGGCGCTACGTTTGTGAACAATGAGACCGGATCTGTTTTGAAATGCGATCTGTGTGATGGTGACCCAACTTGCGTTAAGGTTTGCCCTACGGGTGCATTGTCTTATGAAGAAATGTCAAAAGAAGCATATTTGAAATTGATTGATAACGCTAACAGAATACCATTGTTAGTCAAAAAAGCTTTTGGGATGTAATTTGGCGTCGATGTTTCAAGAAGACGGCGTTAGAGATAAACTGATAGCAAGGCGCAAAACATTTACGGATACCGGTAGCAGGACTCATCAATGAATAGGGCTATTCATGTTGTTTTAGACAACTTCACTAAAAACCTTGTGAGAGAGGAGTTTGACCTATGCCGAAGTATGTTATCGAACGTGATCTGCCGGGCGCTGGGAGTCTTCCTGATGATCAGGTCAGGGCTATTTCGCAGAAGTCTCGACAAGTGCTGGACCAACTAGGAACCCAGATCCAATGGGTCGAGAGTTTTGTAACAGACGACAAGATTTACTGCGTTTATATCGCCCCCAATGTTGAGATGATCAAAAAGCATGCGGAGGAAGGTGGCTTCCCCGCTAACCGGATCTCAGAGGTTAAGAGGATGATAGACCCTACTTCTGCGGAGTCCTAATCATTTACTCCGAAGATCTGGGCTCTCCTTAGGCCACCAACTATCTACAGGGGGTGAACTCAGACCCCACGGAGGGAGAGATGGCTCAAGTGACCGTAGTGGCTAAAGTAATGGCAAAACCCGGTATGGAGGAAGTGGTGAAAAATACCCTCATGGGGCTTGTGTCTCCGACACGAAAAGAACCGGGCTGCTTAAACTATGACCTTCACGTATCCAGTGAAAACAAGGGGATGTTTCTGTTTTATGAAAACTGGAGGAGCAAGAAGGATCTGGATGATCATCTTGCCATGCCATATCTTCAGGATTTTCTTGGACGATCGAGCGAAATTCTTGCTGAGCCGGTTGAGATCAGTTTGTTGGAGATGATCTCCTGAATGAGGAAAGAGGATGTTTCCCGTCTAAGCTTATTGTTTTTATTAAAAATATTTGTTCGTCATCATGTGTCGCGGAACGCACGAATATTACGAAACCGTGGTGTGATCCCATTAGTGGCCGAGGCGAAACAAATCACCAAACAGGCTGGAAGAATCATCTAAGCGTATTTGCGGTAGTGGCGACCTATAAAGAGTGGGAGCGATTGAAGGTCGGCGCCACCCAACTTCCGAAAGAGTTCTGGTGGGGTATTTTGTCCCGCGCCAGGACAATTGGTTGATAGACAACTGCAAGTAGCCATTAATAGATTTGGAATTAAAGCATGAGGTTTTCGATCCCTGATCGTTAAAATACTAATAAGCGGGAAAAATATTTTGCCTATACGGAATACGAAAAAATTGTCTCTCAGTCCTTTTCAAAGAGGGAATGTTAATCCGCGTCAAATCGGGAGATGGTGACACCCGAAAGGTTGACGTCTGGTCGCTTTAATGATTCAGCCTTGACTGAAACTTGGAATTCCCAACACCTTTTCTGGCGCAGGAAACTATCTTTGACCTGCGCCTTCCACAAAAAAATATGGACGCCAAACATTACATCGGTTTTGAGCCGCTTGTCGACGCTGGAGCGATCGTAGATGCCCTGACAAATGCCCCTCCCGATTGTTGTTGGCGTTTGATTAGAGACCTGTACAGACTGGCCGATCACCAAAATTGTTTCGATTTGACTCTCAGAATCCAGAATCGTCTGAGAGAGAGCACCGATTTGTTGATTCGGCGCCGCCTTGCCTTGGCCCTTAATGCTCTTAAAACCCCTATTTGCCCTGATGGCTATGTTGTGGTGAGAGGTAAAGGAGCGTTTCTTGAAACTGATTTAAAATCAAACAATCCTCACCGCTATGGGCTGGACTTGTATCACCGGCGTGAAAACCTTTGTCCAATTGTGGATTTTCACGTTCACCCCCAACTTCCGGACATGAAATTGTTCGTGGACATGAAGCTAGCAGATGTTAGTGTAGGGGTAATCCGAGCTACGGACACTGATCCTTCTGACCTGGATAGGCCTTCAATCAGGGAAAGGTTGGCCAGGGATTACGCTACCTGCGCTCAGAGTCGCTGGATAAGTTTTGAAAAAATTATTTCCCATTTTAAGGCTAGCCTCCATGCATCTACCCACGTTACCAACAGTGACCTTGGAGCCTGGATTGATGACTATCCCGGGATATTGTTTGGATTTGGATCTGTGAATCTTTCCAAGGACCGCCAATATGTGGAAAAAAAGCTCGAGGAGTTGGGGGCGCTTGGTTTAAAAGGCATAAATTTGCTGCCATATGCTCAATTCTTCAATCCCTCAGAAAACGATAACATAGATCTATTATTTGAATATTGTAGGGCAACCCGTTCAATAGTAGTGTCTCATTCAGGTTGTGGAAGGGGACCTTTTGATATACTGGAACTGAGCGGGAATTCTAATCCTAAACTATGGGAACCAGTTCTAAGGAGGTATCCAGATGTGCCGCTGGTCCTTTCCCACATCGGTTCTTTCAGCGCTTTCGTCCCAGGAATCTGGCTTTGGGAAGCATTGAAATTGGGAAAGGATTTCCGAAACGTATACGCTGACTTTTCCGCTGCGGAGTGGGTCCTCGAAAGCGCCACCATTGTGAGAGAAATACGCAAAACAATCACTTTTGATCGAATACTATTTGGAACGGATTATCCTTGGCCACTGATGTCTGGCCTGAGTTTAGCCTGCCTTGTGAGCTCGATAAGGGCCAACCGTCATCTAACCGAAAAAGAGAAGCGAAAAGTGCTCAGCCAAAATGCTATCAGGCTGTTAAGGCTCGTGTAAAGGTGTCGTTGCTGTTGCTTTCCTAAGAAACTTCAAAATACGACAATTATGGGGAAACGCATGACCCTAAGTAAAGTAGCGGTGGCCAAATACACCAATAATCTGGAATCATTACGTAAATGTATTGATCTGTCCGAAGGATTTAAGAATCTGCCTCCATTTGCAAAAGTATTCATAAAACCGAATATTGTTCTATGGAGCGATATTTCGGATTTTCCCAAATGGGGAATGATCACTACTTCCAGAATGGTAGAAGATGTGGTGACGCTACTGGCTGAACGAGGGGTTCAAAACATAAGCATTGGGGAAGCTCCTGTCCTCCTGGATCCGAGGGATAAAGATGTCACCGATCGAGCATTCGCCGCTCTGGGTTACCGTACATTGAGGAAACGTTATGGAGTGAAACTTCTAAACCTACACAGACACCAATACGAAAGGATTGACATTGGAGAAGGGTTAGTCCTCAATTTCAGTTCACATTTTATTGACAGTGATTTTGTAATTAACATTCCGGTCCTGAAGACACATTCTCAAACTGTAGTGAGTCTCGGCATAAAGAATTTGAAAGGTGTCATTGACATCAAATCCCGACAGATCTGCCATTCCGGCGATCCCAAAAGGGACCTTCATTACATGGTTGCAAGGCTTGCTGACGCGCTTCCGGATTCATTGACAGTTTTGGACGGCATTTATACAAACGAGCGTGGTCCAGGATTCGATGGCAAGATGCGAAGGAGCAATCTGCTAGCCGTATCAAGGGACGTGCTGGCTGCTGACAAGGTCGGAGCGATGTTGCTGGGTCATTCTCCATCCAGTGTCCCTTACCTGGTCCATGCGGCCGCAAACAAAAATAGACCCCAGGATTTGGCAGATGTTGAAGTAATTGGCTCCAACATTGATGATATAAAATTGAAACTTCAATATGAATTTCCCTACAATGAAACAAACAATTTACCTCTTTTTATGGCCAAGAGAGGGATAAAGGGAGTCTCCATACCAAAGCCTGACACTACTCTGTGCACCTATTGTTTTACCATGATGGGCATCATCATAGGGTCCATCGCCCAAGCTTGGGAAGGAAAGCCCTGGGAAGAAATCGAAGTCCTGACCGGTAAAATCATGCGACCTAAGCCTGGTATGAAAAAGACCGTCTTGATAGGAAAGTGCATGTACCAAGCGAACAAGGACAACCCTGCTATAAACTACATGATAGCGATTAAGACGTGTCCTCCCTCAAAGAAAGATGTAGTCAAAGCCCTTAAAGAAGTTGGAATACCTGTCGCTCCTCGCCTAATTGAACACCCCGAAAATGCTCCTGGTTTGATCTATAAAAAATATATTGGAAATTCCGATTTTGATGAATCATTTTTTACCATCCAGTGATTCTGTGGGCCAAACATCCTAAAATGCCTTTCTCTTCTCTAATTCAGTTAAATGAGCAAGCCCCTTGTTCACCATAAGTAGATTTTCCCGCTTGGGGTTATGTGTCCATTTTGACCCCAACCATTATGATTTTTTAGAATCCTGAGGAAATCAGGTAAATTAGGGCCGCTCCCTAAAAAATCCACAAAATCATGTCCTAGACTCTTTCCGTAGTCTTCCCATTTTTGGGTGATCCAAAATTTCATTCTTTGTCATTCACACCAACTCGGGCTTTTGGTCACAAATCTTATTAGGCTGAAAATACGATAGAAATTCCAAATCTCAAGAAGGATCCCAGTTCAGCAAAACCGTGAGGTACACGGTTTGCAAGGTTAATGGCCGGAAAACAGCCATGGTTAATTTTAACACGGTCATCGCGGCACAAATTATTCCACAACGGATTGGTTTTTAGCGAGGCGATGATGAAAGTGTTGGCATGGCGGCTCGTACAGGACTGGCTCAAGAATGAATTTAACAGTCCTTTCCATGAATCCCGGATTGAAAGGGGGATGGTACAACTAATCTTCTTGGGAGAAAGAAATGATTGGTGAAAAGGGCTTTAGAGCCGAAACATTAATTCTCTAAGAAAACAGTCGTCACGAAGGTGATGCAAAAGGAGATTTTAATGGCCGATTACAAGTACGAGCCAACTAAATGGCACGAGATGAAAGCGCCTGTAGATGGCGGCAGATCAAACTATCAGGCTAAAAGCTGGAATCCTACCAAAAAGAAGTGGGGACCCTACACGACAAAAGGAGACGCGCCGGTATGGTTTTCCGATGCAAATGCAACCAACTGGACCGAGTCGATGATTTGCAAAGCGAAGGATCTCTTTTATGAGGCCAAGCTAAATGAATGTTTTGAGAAAGGCGATGAGGTAGCCATAAAGATCCATTATGGAGAGTGGAACCGCACTGCTGTACTGCGGCCAGAATATATTGCCGCAATAATCGAGGAAGTTAAGGCATGCGGCGCTCATCCTTATGTTGTTAACGACACTACGCTTTCGTATCACACCTTCGACAATATGGCCATCTCTCAGTACCAGTTGGAGGGGGCGATTCGGCATGGTTATACCGACGCGACCTTTGGTTGCCCAGTGCTAATTGCAGACGGTTATTCCGGTGAGGACGATTATCGTGTAGAGCTTCCCGAGGGTCTAATTCTTAAAGAAACCTACATTGGAAGAGCTATTGCCGAAGCGGACGCCATGATCGTGATGGCCCACGCCCGTGGTCATTCGATCACTATGTACGGTGGGGTGCTCAAACAGTTGGGAATCGGTTGTCAGTCAAAACGAGGGAAATATATTACCCACTTGGCCCATT
>JBMFSZ010000143.1:0-8600 GCA_049967315.1 Desulfomonilaceae bacterium | reverse complement strand
GCGCCATATTCACCAGGCTCAGGCGGCGTTTCCTGGTCATAGGGAATGCCAAGCCCTCCACCGATGTCTAAGTACTTAATGTCTATCCCTTTGATTCTAAGGTTCCCCAAAAGTTTTCCAAGTATCGAGACTGCATCCAGAAAAGGCTCTAAGTCTGTTAACTGGCTTCCAATATGGCAATCGAGTCCCACGGGGTCTAAACCAGGCAGTTCTTTTGCTCTTCTATATATTTCCAGGGCCTGCTCTATTGGAATCCCAAATTTATTTGATTTTAATCCTGTCGAGATATAGGGGTGAGTCAATGGATCTACGTCAGGGTTTATGCGTATGGCTATCCGCGCTCTTTTTCCAAGCCCCAAGGCTCGATTGTTAAGAAGTTCCAATTCTTCTTGGGATTCTACATTAAACATCAGGATATCGGATTCAAGAGCGTAATCCATCTCGGAAGGCCTTTTCCCGACCCCTGAGTATACTATTCTGGAGGAAGGCACACCCGCTTTCAACGCCCTGAACAACTCGCCACCGGAAACTATGTCAACTCCACCACCAAGGTTGGAAAAAATTTTAAGGATTGCCAGATTCGAACAGGCTTTCATAGAGAAACAGATCAAATGGCGGATATTGGAAAATGGCTCCATGAATACCCTAAAGTGTCTTTTAAGGGTTTCACTACTATAGACGAAAACTGGGGTTCCAAATTCCTCAGCTATCTGACTGATGGAGACTTGTTCACAAAAAAGTTCTCCGTTTTTGTAATCGAAATGATGCATCGTCTTCCCTGTACATTAATAGGTGTATCTTATAGCTTGCGAGGCTGTTCTGGCTGATTCCTCGTCAGGCTTATCTTTTGGAAAAGCTGTAACCGCGTATCTGTATGATCTGCCCCTGGTTACTTTGGTGTCCACAAACCACGGCGTCGAGATGGGATCCGGATTGATTTGCTCGAATACTCTTCCTGATTCAGACCTGTAAACGTTGTAACGTGTTTCCTCATTTTCTATCTTGACGGGGTTCCAGTAAATCCGTATGCCCCGGTTGCTCATTGCCACATTTACATTCTCGGGGGAACCCCAGAATATGCTTGGCGCCAGCGCTTCAGCTATATTGGAAGTATTCGATTCTATGGGTGTCCCCTTATAAGATTTTACTGATCGAACAGCATAGAAATAAGTCGAATTTTTCTCCACATTTTTATCCACAAACCAGGGTTCACCGGGCAGGGCTGTTCCAATCGTCTTCATCTTGGCGACATCTTTTCCATCACCACGGAGAATCTCGTAACGATCGATCTTCCCGTCGGCAGGAGCTGTCCATTCAAGCCTTATATGCCCTGCTTCCGGCTTGGCCGTCAGGTTGGTGGGCGCGTCAGGAGGGGCTTCGTAAAAAACTTCGACCGCCCCGCCAATTCGGCCCTCGTGTCCCCGCATGTTGTAAGCCGAAACAGCGTAAGTATAAACCTTTCCCAAAGAGACATCCTTATCCCGAAAAGTTACCTCGTTGTCCTTTATAGTCGCGTTAGACGGGAACTGGAAATCTATATTCGCATGCAATTGGCGTTTTTCCTGACAATTTTCACAGTCTTCGTCCAAACCTCTCGAACCCCTATAAACCTTGAAGCCTGACAAATCTGTCAATTTAGAGCCGTCTGAGTTGGATTGCGGGACTTTCCAATTAAGCGTGATGTCGTTAGGATAACCTCTAGCGGTAATAATCCTGATTTCGGCGGGAACTCTCGCAGCAGTAGGTCTGGGATTTGTCTTATAGCCACAAGAACAAAAAATTCCTGACACCATGAGGAAAATCATTGGGAAGACGAATTTCCCCAGACAGGTTTTGTTGTTCTTTTTTACAGACCAGCAAGAGACGCGCATCCGTTTTGTCTAAGGAACTCTTCTCCCTTTTTCATCTGTCGAATAACACTCTGTTTTCCAGTAGAGCCTTCTTGCCGTCTCGACTCAACCATTTCCTCAGGTGACGGAGGAACATAGTCGGCATCGGAGTTCTCGCCTCGAACAATAGCGCCTACACGCGCATGCGCCTCTCGAAAGGGCATACCCTGTTTTGTAAGGGAATCCGCTATATCGGTTGCCGCCAGGTCTGGCATTGACGCCGCTTCGAACATTTTTTGCGCATTGAATCTAATTCCCCTGACGAGGCCAGCCATCACTCTAAGACTGTTCAAAACCGTGTCTCTGGCGTCAAACACAGGTTCTTTGTCTTCCTGAAGGTCTTTGTTGTATGTCAGTGGTAGACCCTTTAAAATAGTTAGAAGGCTGATCAGGTCTCCATAGACTCGTCCAGTCTTGGCTCTAATCAGTTCACATGCGTCAGGATTCTTTTTCTGTGGCATGATGCTCGAACCAGAGCAATACGCGTCCGGCAACTCCACGAATGAAAATTCTGACGATGACCAGATGATGAGTTCCTCAGACAGCCTTGAAAGATGGGTCATCACCAGTGAAGCGTGGAAAATAAACTCTACGGCAAAATCTCTGTCTGAGACCGCATCCATTGAATTTGAACTGATACGCGAAAAATTCAGGGTTTTAGCCACCAACTTACGGTTAATGTCAAATGTTGTGCCTGCGAGCGCGGCCGATCCTAGTGGCATCTCATCTATTCGCTTTTCAGAATCGGAGAACCTTTCCCAGTCACGTCTGAACATTTCAAAATATGCCATTAAATGGTGGGAAAGCCGTACCGGTTGGGCCCTTTGTAAATGAGTGTAGCCAGGAAGTATAACATCTATATTGTTTTTGGCAATTTCAAGCAGAGCCGCATTCAAATCCAGTAGAGCAACTTTCACGCCGCTTGTTTGATTTCTCAAATACAGTCTCAAATCAAGCGCGATCTGGTCATTCCTGCTCCTGGCCGTATGAAGCTTACCTGCCAAATCACCGATCTTTTTCCTGAGAGCGTCCTCTATATTTATGTGAACGTCTTCCAGATCTTCCTGAAATTCAAATCGACCATTTTCAAAATCGTTCAGGACATCTTTCAGGCCCTCCTCAATTTTGAGAGCGTCCTGAACCGGTATGATATTTTGGGAGCCTAACATCTGGACATGAGCTATGCTACCCTCTATATCTTCACGAAAAAGACGACGATCAAATGAGATTGAAGCGTTAAATCTGGCAAAAAGGGGATCCATGCCCTCAGCAAATCGACCCTTCCTGACTCCAGATGAGATGCTTGAACTATCCTTAGCTTTTGAGTCCTTTTCAAAACTCATAACTTTTATAAATTCCGCCGCTATCTAACTTTTTTGGCCCTTGCCCAATAATGAGCCAATACGTAGCCTCAGTGCGTTGAGGCGAATGAATCCTTCGGCATCCGACTGCGAATAGACTTCATCCTGTTCGAACGTAGCAAATCTCTGATCATAAAGAGAATTGTCGGATCGCCTGCCAGTGATCGTAATACTTCCTTTGTAAACGCGAAGCCTGACTTCCCCTGAAACTGCTGAAGCGGCTTCATCTATAGCAGTCTGTAGCATCCGCCTTTCCGGTGAAAACCAATAGCCGTTATAAACCAGACTCGCGTAACGGGGGACCCACTCGTCCTTAAGTCTTGCCACTTCACGATCAAGGGTTATCGACTCCATAGCTCTTCTAGCAGCATTTATCAGCGTGCCGCCGGGCGTCTCATACACACCGCGACTCTTCATACCCACATAGCGGTTTTCAACCATGTCTACTCGGCCTACACCGTGTCGGCCCGCCAGCTTGTTCAGGTGGTCCAAAAGGCTGGCCGGCGTCATCCTGGCGCCGTCTACGGCAACCGGATCTCCACATTCAAAGGTGATTGTAATTTCGTGGGCTTTGTCTGGAGCTTTCCTCGGATCAGCCGTCAGTATGAACATATCGGAAGGCGGCTCTGCCCATGGGTCCTCAAGTATTCCCCCTTCAAAGCTCAGATGCAGCAGATTTCTGTCCATGCTGTATGGCTTTTCTGCTGTTGATGTCACCGGGATGTTATGTTTTTTCGCGTAGGCGATTAGCTCAGATCTGGATTTGAAAGACCAGGTACGCCATGGAGCGATGACCTTGATTTCCGGATTTATTGAATAGTATGTCAACTCGAACCTGACCTGATCGTTTCCTTTACCTGTAGCCCCATGGCTTACAGCGTCAGCGTTCTCTTTTGCCACTATATTCATTTGAGCTTGAGCTATACACGGCCTTGCTATTGAAGTCCCCAAAAGATACGATCCTTCATAGATTGCGTTTGCGCGAAACATTGGGAACACAAAATTCTTTACAAAATCCTCCCTGAGATCAACCACATACAAGGATTCTGCGCCGGAAGCTTCGGCCTTTTCATCGAGGGAATCAAGTTCTTCACCCTGGCCGAGATCAGCAGCAAAAGCTACCACTGGACATTCATAGGTTTCCACAAGCCATCGAAGTATAACCGAAGTGTCAAGACCACCTGAATAAGCCAGTACGATCTTTTTAATGTCTTTAGGTTTCAATGTTCCTCCAGCTTTTAACTCAAACCGCCTTTTCTGTCTTTTATAGGCCGATCAATTCCTCAAGAAGGGCTTTCTGTACATGAAGCCGGTTTTCGGCCTGATCCCAAATCAGGGAATGTCGAGATTCAATTATCTCTTCAGTGATCTCCTCGCCCCGGTGAGCGGGAAGACAATGCAATACGTATACTGGGTCTCCAGCGTATTTCAGGATCTCCTTGTTTACCTGAAATCCATGGAAGACTTTTTGTCGTGTGGACGCTTCCTTCTCCTGACCCATTGAAGCCCACACATCTGTGGAAATAACGTTCGCTCCCTTGGCGGCTTCAAACGGGTCACGGGTTATTTTGATGTTACTGCAATCAAATTTAATTGCCGGATCATAACCATCAGGACATGCCATGACAAAGGGAAAACCTAGTTTAATTGCCGCATATATCCACGAATTGGCTACGTTGTTACCATCACCGATCCAGGCGGCTTTCATTTTAAGAATATCTAATCCAGCTTCCTGCAAGGTCATTAGGTCACCCAAAATTTGACACGGGTGGGATCGATCAGTTAGAGCATTTATTACAGGAATAGTAGACCAACGCGCGAATTCTTCAACAATATCCTGACCAAAAGTCCTGATGACGATAGCGTCCAGATATCGTGAAAGGACACGAGCCGTGTCTTTAATTGGTTCCCCACGACCAAGCTGGATATCTCTGGAATTCAGAAATATGGGGTGTCCACCCAACTGATATACGCCAACATCAAAAGATACTCGTGTCCGCGTGGACGGTTTGTCGAAGAGCAATCCCACACTCTTCCCCTTGAGAGGCAAATCCGGGCCAAGACCGGGCTCTCCTCGCTTAATGGCGGCTGCTCGGTTTATCAAACTGAAAATCTGTTCCCTGGAACATTCAGCCAGACTTAAAAAATGGCGAAGCTTTTTCATGGGCCTAGTCCGTGATTTTGGCTAATGAAGCGTCCAAAATAATTGTCATTTCATCGATTTCTTCCCCACTCACGATTAGCGGAGGGAGGAACCGAATGACTTTTTCGGCAGTGCAATTTATCAAGATACCAGCGTCTCTCATGATATTGACCAGATCAGCGCCGGCTACCTTTAACTCTAAAGCCTGCATCAATCCGAGCCCCCGGACTTCCTTAACCACATTACGCCTAGCCGCGACATCCTCAAGTTTAGATCTTAAGTATCCGCCCATAATTCGAACTCGATCTAGAAAACCATCAGATAAAATTTCGTTCATCACGGCCACACCCGCGGAAGACGACAGAGGATTACCCCCAAATGTCGTGGCATGGCTTCCAGGTTTGAAAACCTCAGCAACTTGGTTAGTGGCCAACAGGGCGCCAATAGGAACACCGCCGGCAAGGCCTTTAGCCAAGGTCATTATATCCGGTTCAACGCCAAAATTTTCGTACGCAAATAGCTTGCCGGTTCTTCCCATGCCTGTTTGCACTTCGTCGAAAATTAGCAATACGCCAACTTCATTGCACAGCTTCCTGACCTTGATCAAATAGTCAGCCGGAGGGATGCGGACTCCACCTTCTCCCTGGATAGGTTCTATCATAATCGCCGCTGTTTTTTCGGAAACAGCCTTCTGGAGAGATTCATAATCACCGAATGGAACATGCGAAAAGCCAGGAGTTTCCGGTTCAAAACCGAGACGGTACTTTGTTTGGCCTGTAGCGGCCAGAGTCGCCAACGTTCGGCCATGAAAAGAATTCTCCATAGTTATGACATGGAATCTATCAGTATTGCCCCGTTCGTTGAAGAACTTGCGAGCCAGCTTTATGGCCCCTTCATTTGCCTCAGCTCCCGAATTACAAAAAAAAGCTTTGTCGGCAAACGAGTTTTCTGTAAGCAGTTTTGCCAGTTCAATTTGCGGTTCGATGTGAAAAAGGTTGGAAACGTGTATGAGTTTACCAGCCTGCTTACATATCGCTTCTACAAGGACAGGATGGGCATGGCCGAGAGGACAAGAGGCGATGCCTCCTATGAAATCCAGATAGTCCTTTCCATCACTATCCTTGACATGTATTCCATTGCCCTCTACGAGCATAATTGGGGAGCGGCCATAGGTATTGAAAACATATTCCTTGTTAGCTGAAATAAAATCGAATGACTGCGTATCCATTTTAATATCCCACAATTTTGACAAATTATTGAAAATCAGATGTTAATACCGAGTAAGAAACCGATTCACACTTTTTTAATTGAAAACCCGGAGTTTCGGCGCCTAGGGCTAGAGCCCCGGAGCCTTATCACGGACAATTTCGGTTCCAATACCCTCATCTGTCAGGATTTCTAACAAGAGAGCATGGGGAACTCGGCCATCAATTATATGGGCCTTGGGTACTCCACCCCTGATAGCTGACAGGCAACATTTAACTTTCGGTATCATTCCACCGGAAATTGCCTCATCCTTTAGCATTTTTTCTGCTTGTTCCTCCGAAATACTAGACACCAAATTTTTCTGGTGGTCTAGAACCCCAGGAACATCAGTCAACAACAGCAATTTTTCAGCGTTCAAAGCTGCCGCCATAGCTCCCGCGGCAGTATCAGCGTTTATGTTGTATGGTTTTTCTTGAGGCCCAGCGCCCACCGGAGCAACAACCGGGATGAAACCTCGATCCTCTAGAGAAGATATCAAATCAGGATTAATTCTCTCCACTTCGCCCACCAATCCGAGGTCTTCGTCAATCCCCGCAATTTTGGCAGGCATAGCCTTCTTTGCCCTAATGAGTCTTCCATCACGACCTGATATACCTACTGCCTTTCCGCCGTAGGAATTTATAAGTGAAACCACGTCCTTATTAACCTTTGCTACAAGGACCATTTCAACAACGTCCATCGTTTCTTCATCAGTTACTCGGAGGCCTTTCACGAAGCGGCTTTCTTTACCCAACTTCTTGAGCAACTGTCCTATTTGGGGCCCACCTCCGTGCACGATGACCGGTTTCACTCCAATAAAACTCAATAGCGCAACATCCTCGGCGAAATCTCTTTTCAGAGAATCATTCGTCATCGCGCTACCACCATATTTGATCAGGATACGTTTACCGCTGAAGGTTCTGATATACGGAAGGGCTTCGGCAAGAACCCCTGCTCGCAAGGCAGGCGATATGGATTGTGCCTCATTATGGCTAATCATCTGTAGCTCACACAAAATCTTTTTAAAATCTACGCGGTTTCCATTTTTCGGCGAAATTATGTCCAACATACATTAAGACCGCGCGAAAATTTTTATTCTAACACGATCTTTTTCAATTTGATAACTAAAAATACATGTCTTCATGCATCCTTGACAGCCTCAACTATCATTTGATGTCCAAAGCTGCTAAATTTTATTGTTTCATCAATTATTTTCCGCAGTGGCGTAAGTGGATGGAATCGAACTTTTATATCCTTTTCAGGGTGATAAAGTTTTCTTCTAAGATTAAACGATCTAGTTTTCAAACGTATCCTTTTAAATCCGACCGACAATAGCAGTTTTTTAATTGTTAAAGGATCAAACAAAATGATGTGATCCGCGCCATTGAGGTAAACCCACTCAGGACCATTAATCATTCTGGAAAGAGAATTGAAGTTCGTAGTGGACAAACGCAGCAGACCACCGGGCCTGAGAGCCCTGAAAACTCTCTCCATAGTTATCTGGGGCCACTCTAGATGCTCTATCACGTCCCATATCCTTATGACGTCGAATGAATCTGGGTCGGTTTCAAACTCTTCAGCGCTACATTTGATTATCTTCGTGACTCCCATTCTTCTGAGACTCTCTATAGCGTCCACGTTAATTTCAACCGCCCAGGTATCCCAACCCGTTAATGAGGCCATCCTGAGGAACCATCCTTTACCGGGACCTATTTCCAACAGCCTGTTTATTCGTCGGTAGCTATTAAATTTGGACAACTCTTTGCAAATTCTTAAAACTTGAGCGCTCGAAAGACTTTCTTCACCCATTGATCCTGTTCCCGAAAAAGTTTGAATATGGCCGTGAATTTTTAGACGTGGGTTGACATACACCAATCCACAACCTAGACACCGTACATGTCTGAAACCCTCTTTTACGAAAAGGATTTTATTTTCGAAGCCGTCACACAGGGGACAGCGTGT
>JBMFSZ010000142.1:0-8617 GCA_049967315.1 Desulfomonilaceae bacterium | reverse complement strand
TTTTCCTGGTAGGATTGGTAGTGTCATTCGTTTGCGCCTGTCTGGCCATAAAGACTTTCATGGCGCTGCTCCGGACCTGGACTTTTGTGCCATTTGGCTGTTACCGAATTATCATAGCTCCAATAATCTACTGGTTTATGAGCTAGAGAGGTTACAAGATTGATGCGTGTAATCATCGCCCCTGATTCCTACAAAGGCAGTCTATCAGCCGTTGAGGTGGCCAAAGCCATTAGAAAAGGAATTCATCAAATATTCCAACAGGCAGAAATTATTGAGGTTCCCATTGCGGATGGTGGCGAAGGGACTGTTGAAGCCTTGGTTGTGGCGACTGGAGGCAAGATAGTACCAGAAAGAGTGAAAGGACCGCTGGGAAATCCGGTGGAAAGTTTCTGGGGTATTCTGGGGGATAACCGCACCGCTGTAATCGAAATGGCCGCCGCGTCCGGCCTGCCTCTAGTGCCAGCTGGAAAACGTGATCCGAGAATTGCGTCGTCCTACGGGACAGGTCAGCTAATAAAATCAGCTTTGGATAATGGATTCAGAAAGTTGATCCTCGGAATAGGTGGCAGCGCTACAAATGACGGGGGCGCCGGGATGGCTCAAGCCCTAGGGGTCAAGTTTATGGACGCCAACGGAAGAGAGTTGGCGCCAGGTGGAGCGGAACTTTCACGATTGACGGAGATTAATCTGGATTTGCTTGATCCCCGTTTGAAGGAATCGGAAATCGTTGTGGCTTGTGATGTGGATAATCCTCTGTTTGGCCCAAGGGGCGCCTCCGCTGTTTACGGCCCGCAGAAAGGCGCAACTCCGGAAATGGTTCCCGAACTGGACAATGCGCTAAAAAATTTCGCTGAAATTGCTGGAAAAGCTACTGGAAGACTCATAGCGGACGTCCCGGGTGCAGGCGCGGCAGGAGGCATGGGCGCAGGACTTTTATTCTTTACCCCTGCGGTTCTGCGAACTGGGGTTGAAATTGTCTTTGAGGCCGTTGGACTGGCTTCGCTAATTCGAAGCGCGGATATCGTGATAACAGGCGAAGGCAGGACGGATTACCAGACAGCGTTCGGGAAGGCCCCAGTAGGTGTAGGTAAGCTCGCCAAACAATTTAACAAAGTGGCCATATGCATATCAGGCAGCTTGGGGCGTGGGGCCGATGATATCCTGGACCAGGGGATAAACGCTGTGGTCAGTATCGTACCAGCTCCCATGAAGCTTGAGGAATGTATGAAATCTGCCCCCGAACTTGTTGAGAAAGCCGCAAACAGGGTAGCCCGCCTGTTGAAAGCGGGCGCTTCCCTGGTGGGGCAAGGCAACCTGGAAAAACGTGCATAGGCCCCGAAAAACCGGCCGCCTGATTGTTATGTACCGTTTAAAATGAAAACTTGCCTCTGGCTCTCAGTTCCTGGGGCAGCAGACTTGCGTACAAGGCTGAAATAAGAGGTGTCTGAACGCCTACTTCCTGCCCAAGACGTTCTACAGTTCCAAGTTGTTCGGAAAGTTCCGAAGGACGTCCTTCCATAATATCCCTCTGCATAGAGGCCGTTGAATCAAATCCCAGATTGTCTACAAAAGTCATTGTCGAGGCTATCAGCTCTTCTTTCAATAAAACATTCCGTGCGTGAGCTACCCTTATAATTTCTTTGATGGTTTCTTCCAGTAATCGTCTCGTCTCAGGAATGCTCCGAATGACCCCTGCAGGCGCACGAGTAGCCGCTGCGACGCCACTAAGGGAGCAGATAAACAGGAACTTTTCCCACATGGCGATATGTATATCCAGTGGAATTTCGCATTTTACGCCAGCATCCAGAAACGCTTTCTGAAGATTTTTCCCGCGCTCAGTCGGACGATTGTCCAACTCACCAAAAGCCACGTATGGTTCCAGGCCGACATGTCGAATATGTCCCGGGGCCACCTTCATGGCCACGATCCGGCACAGACCACCAAATACGTGCTCTGGCCCAAGAACCTTCGATAAATGTGAAGGCGCTTCGAGTCCATTTTGCAGTGGAACCACGAAAGTGTTGGGACCCACAAGCGGCTGGATAGCGTTGGCCGCTTCCGGAACCTGCCACGCTTTGACACCCAGTATAACAGCGTCAACTGGTCCGACCTTTTTAGGATCTTCCGAAACCTGTACAGCCTGAGTCACTGATTTGCCGTCCGGGGTATCCATTTTAAGCCCGTTCAAGGACATGGCCCGAAAACCTTCGCCTCTGGCGAGAAATACTACGTTTGCGTCAGTTTGAGCCAATCTCCAGCCAAAATAGCCGCCAACGCCTCCTACCCCGAAAATAGCTATACGCATTATTAACTCCTTCCACCCATGAAATGGCAAAAATTATGCAGAATTTCTGCAGCTTATGAGGTTGAGAGCTTTCATGGTCATAACAACGTCACCATTTTGATTTATAGCCTCGCAATAAGAATAAACGATCCCGCGATCCGGTTTGGAACGCGATCGCTTTGTCTTTGAGACAGTGATGCGGAGAGACAATGTGTCCCCGGGCCGTACTGGTTTGAGCCAACGCAGTTCTTCTACTCCCGGTGATCCGAGGCTAGCTACGTGGGAAAGATAATGATCTACAAACAGTCTCATCAGCAAGCTTGCCGAATGCCAGCCACTAGCTATCAGTCCCCCGTATATAGATTTTTTTGCCGCTTCCGGGTCAGTATGAAATGTTTGTGGGTCGAATCGTTTTGCAAATGAAATAATTTCGTTTTGATCCACTGTTATGGAACCAAACTCGTGGACCGAGCCAGGGACATAATCTTCGAAATAGCGTTGATCTATTGCGGTAGAAAAGTTACCTAAGCCCATATTTCTCCTCTCATGCTCTTTGTATATTTTCAGCAGACCTTTATAATCCACCTGTGTGTCCATATCCATTAAAATATGCTCGTCCTGAACTCCGATGTTTAAAGCCGCATCCTCGTTTTGCGAAAGGAAGCTTTTCAGCCCACCTGGTTGATCCCATGACAGAATTTCATCACGATATCTGATTGAAATAAGAGGTGGATGCCCTCGTTTATCTCGAAAAACCGGATAAAAGATCAATTTTTCCGATTTTTTGAATGCATCGATGATTCTGGAAATTGTTCTGGTTTCTACCAGAGGTATGTCTACAGGCATCACAAAAAATGCGTCAAATTCGTTACCGATCGCGGAGATACCAGTCTTGATGGATGATAGCATGCCTTCTTCATACTTGGGGTTGTTAACCCATCTGATATGCATACTCTGAAGTGTGGGAATCAAGTCTTCGGACCGATGCCCAACGACCACAAGAATATCACGGACTCCTGCGCCCCTGAAAATGTCGACAACATGCTCCAAAACAGTTTTGGCTCCGAATTTGAGTAGTGGCTTGAACTCCACCATACGTGAAGAAAGGCCAGCGGCGAGAATGATCGCAACAAGTCTGGAGGATTTTTCGAGGGACGGTGGTTCATTAATCATGAGAGAATCTATTTTATACAGATTCTCTCACAATTAAAGCAAAATGACCTGATTGATTATTCCTAAGCGGAAATCTTTTCAAACTTTACTGCGCAGACTTTATAGTCCGGCGTCTTGGACACAGGGTCAAGAAATGTGCCTAACAACTCGTTCGGGTTGGCTTCCATGAAGTGAAAGTCCATAAATATTGATCCCTCAGGCACAATGTCACCGGGTCGAACAGGCGTAACCACTTCTCCCCGCCTAGACGTAATCTTGATCAGATCGCCCTCGTTTAAACCGAATTTCGCCGCATCGCGGTAATTGATCTGCGCCCTGGGGGTTGGGAACTCCCTATCGAGCGATGCGCACCTGCCGGTCTGCGTCCTTGTATGGTAATGGGCAAATCTTCTACCGGTGGTAAGGATAAAGGGGTACTCAGCGTCTGGTAAATCTTCATTAGGACGATAGTCAATCGCGCTAAACAGGCCTTTACCCCTGGTAAACCTTCCCTGGTGCAGGAATCCGGTTCCATTATGCTCTTTAGAAGGACATGGCCACTGAATTCCGCGAGCCTCAATTCGCTCATAGCTTATTCCGGCAAATGACGGGGTTAAACTTGCCATCTCATCGAAAACAGCCTTTGCCGAATCGAAGTCCATCTGAACACCGAGACGTGTGCCCAATTCACAAATGACCTTCCAATCAGGAATGGCTCCCTCCGGTGGTTCCACAGCTTTCCTCACGCGTTGGACTTTTCTCTCAGTGTTGGTAAATGTGCCATCCTTTTCGGCCCAACATGCTCCAGGCAGAACCACATGAGCAAATTCTGTTGTCTCTGTTCTAAAAATGTCCTGAACGACGAGAAATTCGGCTGAACTAAGTGCACGCTTTATGTGGTGGGTATCGGGGTCACTCCCGACTGAGTTTTCACCCAGTATGTACATCGCTTTCACCGAGCCGTCCGTCAGGCGATCCATCATTTCGGGAATCGTGTACCCTACCTTATTCGACAATTTAGCATTCCATGCATTCTCAAATTTGGCTCGTATAGTGTCGTCAGTAACCACCTGATAACCAGGGTAGACATTCGGTAGTCCTCCCATGTCACAGGCGCCCTGCACGTTATTCTGACCGCGGAGAGGATTAACTCCAGTAGAAGGTCGGCCAATCTGCCCTGTCAACATGGCCAGGTTGCCTAGAGATTTGACGTTGTCCACACCATGGTTATGTTCGGTGATGCCAAGGGTATATAGTATTGTGGATTTCTCCGAAGTAGCATAGATCTTAGCGATCTTTAGCATGTCTTCTACAGAAACCCCACAAATCTCCGATGCTTTTTCGAGTGGATATTTTTGAAGATTTTCTTTTAGTTGTTCAAATCCTTCGGTGCGTTCATCTATAAAACTCTGATTCTGCCAGTTGTTGTCAATTATGGCTCTCATAAGGCCATTGATAAACGCCACGTCAGTCCCGTATTTGATCCTTATGTGTATATCCGCCTGTAAGGTAAGCTGTATTTTCCGGGGGTCTATTACGATCAACGTCGCGCCTTTAAGCTTGGCGCGAAAAACCCTGTGAGAAATAAGCGGATGGGCTTCGGTAGTATTTGAACCAATTAAGAATACACAGTCAGCGTCTTCAATTTCTGGAATTGAATTTGTCATCGCTCCGCTTCCGAAAGCGGCGGCAAGACCTGCCACCGTAGGAGCGTGTCAAAGACGTGCGCAATGGTCTACGTGATTAGTCCCAAAGCCAGCCCTGCACAGTTTCTGTACAAGGTAGCTTTCCTCGTTGGTACAGCGGGCTGAGGTCAAAAACGCCACGCTGTCACCACCATGGGTGTCACGAATTTCTGCAAGTCTTGCTGATGTGTAATCGAGGGCCTCGTCCCAGGAAACTTCAGTCAATTCGCCATTTTTGCGTATCAGAGGCTTGGTGAGCCTGTCTGGGCTATGAACGAATTCGTGGGCGTTCCACCCCTTAATACACAGTTTACCTTTATTCATGGGGTGGCTTTTGGCTGGAAAAGTACCAATGAGCTTTCCGTTAGCGACTTCAAGCATCATTTCGCAACCGCACCCACAGAACGGACAGGTTGTCCTAACGAATTTGTAATCCATTTGATCACCAAAGAAGAGGAATTAAAAGCTTTTGAGATTTCTGAACCGAAGCTTTTTAAACGAATGAGCTTTCATATTTTTGTTTGACACAAGTGAACAAGAGTGTCAAGTACACTTAACATATAATTGTTGCCTAACCAATGTGGCGATCTGGATTGTAGGCCGCTAACCTGGATCGTCCGGAAAATATCTCCTTATTTCAAAACCTCCCAGACTTTTTGATCGATGCGCCGAACCTGATAGCGTCAACCGGGCACGATTTAGAACAATCTCCACAATTTACACAGTTGATTTCGGCTGGCCTGGTTTCGGCAAAGCAAGAGTTTTTACAGGAGTCGCAGTCGTTGCAATCTGAAGTTTTGAAAAATTTTACCAACGCAATCCGGTTCAAAAGTTCCAGTAATCCGCCCGTAGGACATAGGTAGCGACACCAAAATTGAGGAACCAACAAGGCGAGGGCTATGCCACCCAGAATGAATCCGGTCCTCCAAAGCCACAACTGATTGGCGTGTTCGAATGTCAGAGACACAGAACCCCAAAAATCTCCGGTTCGGATGGGAATAGCCCATCTCGGGTTAGTTACGACAAAAATCATGATTAGACTTGCTAATATTACTAGATACTTGCTCATCGATTCGATGGTATTTCTCACCTTGCCCCGAAACAACGCAAATTTTCCGAGGAGTTCGGAAACAAGCCCACCAGGACAACCCCACCCACAGAAAGAGCGACCAAAAACAAGACCGGAAATCAGCAGACCAACCCATACCGGTATCCACAGTTTTCGCCCAGGACACTGAAGGACGGGACAATTCCCGCAGTTTACGTACGGAATCGCAAAGGGACACCGAAAGACTCCATAGAAGGAAAATTCACCCAGGATGATAAGAAATCCGGCTTGAGAAAGTTTCCGTTTCCAGTTCGATCTAAAAAATTCAAGCATCCTTCACTCCGTATTTGTGAATGAGTCGCTCTCCCTCAATCGACAGCGCAGGAATAAAACCGGCCTTTTCGAAATATGTCTGGCCTCTTTCCGATCTGATAAATTTTATAAAGTCTTCAGCCAAGTCGCTACGATGCGCCCATTTCATAAGTCCAATGACAAAAGTAACTGGCGCCGGTGGAAAGAATTCCTCTGGAATGTCAAACACATCCATCTTGTCTTTGAAATCTGCTTTTTTTGTAAGGCGTAGTTCCGTTATCCCAGCGTGTCCAATTCCATCTATAATGTCAGGAACAATTCTTTGTACACAATCTCCCATGACAACCGCGTTCTTCCTTGCCTGTTCCAGCACACCGGCTTTCTTGAGAATAATAGTGGACGCTTCTCCACCAGGTGGTGACGCGTTAGGCGCCAAAACCGTTCTGACACCTGGTCTGGCAAGGTCGCGAATACTTTCGATCTTTGCTGGATTGCCCTTTGGGGTCACGAGGACATATTTGGTAAAACACAGAGGAGCAAAATGTAACATTTTCCCCTGCGCCTTAAGTTTTTGCGCCAACTTTAGGACTCTTGGCGCAAAAACTTCTGTCTTTGCGTCTCCAAGTAAAGACTTACCAAGCGCTCCGGCAAAGGCGCCAGTGTAGTCGATTCTACAACCGGTTTCCTCTTCGTAAGCCTTGTTGGCGGGAATAAAGGCTTCGGCCAGGCCACCGCAAGACCACACCTGAAGGTAATCACCATTGAAAGCTTCCCCCAAAGCCTCCGAGCCAAATAGCAAACTGCCCGCAGCGGCGAGGGAAGAAGTCTTTAAAAATTTTCTTCTGTTGATAGTGTGATCATCTTCATTCATTGCTTGTTCCTTTTTGGAAGAGTGGTTTAGCGTTACTACCTCTGGTTTTTAGGCCACTAATTGATCTGCCGGTATTAGCGGTTTTTGTTTGGAATCAAGAAGCGCAAGTCATTAGGTATGGACGATAATAAATATCGCCATTTACGATGTCAAGAAGTGTAAAATGAGAAACTTAGAAGCTGTAGAGGTCGAGTTATTGATTGACAGTTTTTGCTGTTGTTAATAATATACCAAACAGTCGGTACATAAGGACAAGCCCATGAAATCTACTACAAAAGGCCAAAAAACCAGGACCCATATAATCGATTCCGCAACCCGGCTCATAAATAAGAAGACATACTCTGCAACCAGTATAGAGGACATCATTCACGCTACCGGAGTGAAGAAGGGTAATCTGTATTTTCATTTCTCAAGTAAAGAAGAGTTGGGGCTGGCAGTGGTCAGAGAGGCTGGAAAAGACTTTTCGACGTTTATTTCTGAACATCTTTGCGGTGAGCGCCCAGTGGACAAGTTGGCCAATTTTCTTGACGCCGTCATGGACAAGCACCGTGATTCCGGGTTTGTAGGTGGTTGACTGTTCGGCAACATCGCTCTGGAACTGAGCGACTCAAATCATTTGTTTACACAACTTTTAACCGAAGTTTTTTCCGATTGGGTCGAACAACTTACCATGGTCCTGCGTCAGGCTCAGGATAACGGAGAATTGAACGAATTAAACATTGCGCCGGACGTCATGGCAAAGCACGTTGTGGCGACTATAGAAGGTGGGATCATGTTGTCTAGACTTGATAAGAATGCAAACCACCTCCGGGATTGTCTGAATTCACTTCGAGTTTTTCTCGGAATTGGGTCGGGATAGAATTTTAATTTTCGGCGCCACGTTTACAAGCGCCGAGAGTCAAAGAACAACTATACTACTAACAGGAGCAGGCATGCCATGGCTAGACTGGATCGACTACCGGAACCCCTGAGGACTCATATTTCATCTCTTGAATGTCCCATTTTTGACACCAACCCATGGAAGTGCCGGTTTGACCCTTTTGCACGCGTGCGGTTGGCGCGCTGGCCCATTACCTCGAGGAAGAAGGAATGGCTACGACCCAGATTAGTCTTATTCGCGAACACACCGATAAAATTCAGCCTCCCCGGGCCCTATGGGTTCCGTTTGAATTGGGGCGTCCATTAGGAGTTCCAAATGATGCAGAATTCCAGACGAAAGTCGTGCTCGCCGCCCTGCAGCTATTGGAAGCGCCATCAGGCCCGGT
>JBMFSZ010000141.1:0-8647 GCA_049967315.1 Desulfomonilaceae bacterium | reverse complement strand
TTGACATTCGGAAAGCTCGCTGTTAATTTTTATCTATGCGGGTATAGCTCAGTTGGTAGAGTGCAAGCTTCCCAAGCTTGATGTCGCGGGTTCGAGCCCCGTTGCCCGCTCCAGTGAGTGGTTTTTTACCACCCGGGTTTTTCATAATCCCGGGTTTTTTATTATAGAACATATATTACCGCTTGAAAGTGAAGAAACAAATGATTGCCGACCGTAAACTCGTTTCGGATCTCTGGACCATGATTGAACCGGTCCTGGCCCCCGATGGGATCGAGTTGGTCGAATTGGAGTATGGGCTTTTTGGAGGGGCTTGGACCCTTAGATTATATATTGACACTCCTACTGGGGTAAATATAGATGTCTGTGCGATGGTCAGCAGGCAGGTTGGCGCTCTTTTAGACCTCGAAAACCCGATAGACCATCCTTATAATCTGGAAGTTTCCTCCCCCGGCATTAATAGGGTACTGAGAAAACTTCAGGATTTTGAACGATTCTCTGACCGCAAGGCCAGAATCAGAACTTCCCGAAAAATTGAAGGAAGAAAAAATTTTGTCGGAGTATTGAGAGGAACGAAAGATACTAAGGTGTTAATAGAAATAGATAACAAAATAATCGAAATAGACGTAGAAAGTATAGAGAAAGCTTATTTGGATATGCCGCCGGGTGAAATTCTGCAGCAGGACCTTCACAGGAAGGCGACCAGCTTGGGAGGCTGACGATGGGAAGTTTGGACCGAATGATTGACCAAGTAGCCAAGGAAAAGGGTATTTCACGAGACACCTTGGTGGAGGCTCTGGAGGCGGCGCTAGTTTCGGCGGCTAGAAAAAAGTTTGGCCCCAAGGTCGAACTGGAAGCTCAATATAGTGACTCAACAGGCGAAATTGAAGTTTTCAGATTCCGAGATGTTGTAGCTGAAGTTCAAGACGACAGCGTAGAAATTGACCTCGAAACAGCTCGTCAGGAACTTGATCCAGATGCAGAAATAGGAGACCAGCTCGGCGAAAAGATCGATGCTGATACTTTTGGCCGTATAGCTGCGCAAACGGCTAAGCAGGTAATTATACAAAAAGTCAAAGATGCTGAGCGGGAAAATATATTTAGTGAATATAAGGATCGCAAAGGCGATATCGTTACAGGTATCGTTCAAAGGTTCGAAAAGAAAAATACCATCGTTAACCTTGGCAGAGCAGAAGCCGTGCTTCCACTGACTGAACAGATTCCGAAAGAAACATATCGTCAGGGTGATAGAATTCGCGCCTTGATAATTGATGTTAAACGTACCCAAAAAGATCCTCAGATCGTTCTTTCAAGATCGGACCCAGCTTTCTTGGTAAAGCTCTTCGAACAGGAAGTTCCTGAAATCGCCGAAGGAATAGTCAAGATCATGTGCGCTGCTCGCGAACCAGGTCAAAGAGCCAAGATAGGCGTTAGGTCTACGGACGCAGATGTTGATCCGGTAGGAGCCTGTGTAGGCATGAAAGGATCCAGGGTTCAGGCGGTTGTACAGGAACTGCGTGGGGAAAAAATCGACATCATTCCCTGGAATGACGAACCAGCAAGATTTGTATGCAATGCTCTCCAACCCGCTCAAATTTCGAAAGTAATTATTGATCAGATTTCCGGCACCATGGAAGTAATAGTTGACGATGAACAGCTTTCCCTAGCTATTGGGAAAAAAGGCCAGAACGTCAGGCTCGCTGCTAGATTAACTGGATGGAAGATAGACGTCAGGAGCGAATCCAAAGAAGAAAAAATTACCGGGGAGTCATTTGAACGTCTGTTGGCTATCGAAGGCATGGATGAGGAAACAGCCACAATTTTGTTTGATAACGGATATCGTAACCCTGAGGATATAGCTCGGGCTTCAATGGCCGAACTGACCAGTTTCATGGGTATAACCAACGAAAAGGCCCGGCTTCTCCAGGAAGGCGCCAACCAGTACATCGAGATGTCTTCGACGGATATTGCAGACCAAACATC
Organism: Desulfomonilaceae bacterium; assembly: GCA_049967315.1. GTDB lineage: Bacteria > Desulfobacterota > Desulfomonilia > Desulfomonilales > Desulfomonilaceae > CAJBEZ01. The sequence continues at coordinate 6,667 of JBMFSZ010000141.1, read as the reverse complement.
ACAAAACCTGGAGCAAACCGGGGAATACCACGGCGATCAGGAATCGTCCCAACAGGCTCTAGCCTGATTTGGCTCGATTGTGACGACACCTGGGTTAATCGCAGATTGATTAGGGCATGAAACTTTATAATGTTCCAGTTCGAACCTGTATTGGTTGTCGTACCAGGCGGCCAGCGTTTGAGATGATACGTATGAAAGTTTTGGAAAAATCATTAATAGTCGTTGATGAAAAAATTCATTTGGGTGGCAGAGGATGTTACATCTGTCCGTCACGTGAATGTGCCCATAAGGCATTAAAAAAAGCTCGACTTGAAAAGGCCCTCAGAACAGAAATTCAGATAATTCCACCAGTAGAAAGTGTTCTTGGGTGTCAAAGAAAAAAAGGGGTAAGCGGATGACCATTTTGACCGTTGATGACCTGGCTAGAGACTTAAAGGTCAAAAACGAAGATTTACTAAAAGAATTAGTTACTATGGGTTATGAGGTGGACGGGCCTGAAAGTTCCTTGGTCACTGATGATCCAGCGGCTTTAAGAACCCACCTCGTCTCCGCTCTCCCCCAAAGAGAGGTAGTTGAGAAACGCATAAGGCCTACAGTGATTAGACGGAGGACGAAAACCCCCCCTGCGCATGAGATTACTGAAGAGCCCACTATGCCTGCGGAGAAGCCAGCGCCACAAACTTCGAAGGCCGTCGAGGCTCCGCGGGGAACCCCGGAAGCCCCTAGGCCAACCGGTCCAGTGGCCCCCACCGAGGCGAGGAAGATCCCTCACAAGTCCAGGCGCCACGAGCCAGCCAGGATAATCGAGATGGCGCCTCCCAAACCGCAGGTTAAACCGGCGCCTTCGACTCCTAGTGCAGAGCTTCGTGCTTCTGTCCCGATTAGGCCAAAGGTTGAAGAGGAAGAGGTAGACGCTGGTCCTGCCGTTGAGGAAGTGGGTAAGCGACCCGAAATAGTCCCGGTTGAGCAACCTTCGGGGACGGAAACCGCCGAGCCTCTAGCGGAAGCCGAAACCGAATCACAGAAAAGAGAAATTGCTGTTGAGGCTGAAACGCCAATTCAAAAAGTTGAAGAGGTTGCCGTCAGTTCCGCTGAAGACTCTGCGCCATCTGTAAGTGAAGACCAACGGGAGAGCGAGGACAGAGCGGCAAAGAAGAAAAAAAGAAAAGAGAAACGAATTCAACCAGCTCAAATCATTGGTAAGGTTGAACTTAAAAAAGAGGTGACCCAGCGGCCCCAAGAAAGACCTGTTATTCAAAGGCCTCAATTTGTAGATCATGCCGGGCCTCGTCAGGCTACGCCCGCGGCCCCATCCAGCAGGCCGAGAAGCGCTGAATCTCCCCGTCCGGCGCCGCGCCCAGAGTTTTCGCCTCGACAGTTCGTTCCCGAAGCTCCGATAGATGAAAAAGTTAGATTGAAGAAGCGAAAGGACAAAAAGGGTCGTCCGGGAGACGATTGGCAGGAAGACGAAAAGGCTAAGGCTATCCGAAGGCGCAAAGAGGTCATCAACGTGTCTGACCTATATGAGGAGAGATCGAGAGGTGGTCGACTCAGAGGCAAGACTAAAAAGGTCAAACTAAAGAAGACAGAAATAACTGTGCCTAAAGCTATAAAACGTAGGTTAAAGCTGCCTGAAACGGTCACGGTCGCTACTCTCGCTCACAGAATGAGTGTCAAGGCTTCTCAGGTTATTCAGCATTTAATGCCCATGGGCTTATCTGCAGGAATCAATGAGATCCTGGATTTTGATACAGCTACGCTGGTAGCCAGCGAGTTTGGTTTTGAAACAGAAACGAGCCGGCCAACGGAGCAGGATTTGCTTCCGACTAAAATTGTTGACACCGAAGAAAACCTGGCTCCTCGTCCCCCTGTTATTACAGTTATGGGGCATGTAGACCACGGGAAGACTTCCCTACTCGACCGTATCAGGTCGACGCACGTTACAGATCAGGAGGCCGGAGGGATCACCCAGCACATTGGAGCCTACAAGGTTAGGGTTCCACGAGGGGAACTCGTCTTTTTGGACACGCCTGGCCATGAGGCTTTCACTGCAATGAGAGCGCGTGGAGCCCAGGTTACTGACTTCGTAATATTGGTGGTAGCGGCTGACGATGGGGTCATGGATCAGACCAAAGAGGCCATAAACCATTCCCGAGCCGCAGGAGTGCCTATCCTGGTCGCAATCAACAAGATAGACAAACCGGATGCTGACAAAGATCGTGTTATGCGAGAATTGAGCGAGTACAACCTTATACCTGAGGCGTGGGGTGGCGACACACTGTTTGCAGAGGTGAGCGCTAAAACTGGTAAAGGGATCGATGAACTTCTGGACCTGATACTGCTGCAGGCGGAAATCATGGAACTACGATCTAACCCGAACAAGCGAGCGACCGGCACTATTGTTGAAGCGCGGCTCGATAAAGGCAAGGGACCTGTGGCTACAGTCCTGGTCAAGGAAGGAACCCTAAGGTTGGGCGACCCGTTCGTGGCGGGGATTCATCACGGCAAAGTGCGCGCTATGCTCGATGACGAAGGACATAGCGTGACGGAGGCTACTCCTTCAACCCCTGTTGAGATTCAAGGTTTCTCCAGCGTTCCAGATGCGGGCGAAATACTCATGGTAGTTGATGAAGAAAAGCTCGCGCGTCAGATTGGAACTCAACGATTGATAAAACACCGTGAAGATGAAGCAGCTTCGACTAGTCCTGCTTCTTTGGAAGAGCTCATCGCCCGTATGCAAACTGAAGAAGCTAAGGAGCTCAACCTGATAGTCAAAGGCGACGTGCAAGGCTCAGTAGAAGCTGTTAAGGAAGCTTTATTGGGTATAACCTCTGATGAGATCAAACTGAAGGTCATCCACGGAGGAGTTGGGGCAATAAATGAATCAGACATTATGCTAGCTAGCGCATCCAAGGCCATCATAATTGGATTCAATGTCCGCCCCACGCCAAAGACAACCCAGTTGGCCGAGCAGGAAAAAGTAGATGTTCGCCTCTACACGATTATTTATGACGCAATTGAAGATGTTCGTCGAGCGATTGAAGGTATGCTCACTCCGGTTGAAAAAGAGACCGTTATGGGAAGAGCCGAAGTGCGCCAAACCTTCCAGGTCGGAAAAATTGGGGTTATCGCAGGTTGTCATGTGGTTTCTGGCAAGATCGAAAGGTCTAACCAAATAAGAATTCTTAGGGACAACGTGGTAGTCCATCAGGGTAAAATATCATCCATGAAACGTTTTAAGGACGATGTCAAGGAAGCCCTTGAAGGATATGAATGCGGCATAAGTGTAGAAAATTATCGGGACATTAAGATAGGTGATGTCATAGAGGCATTTATCGTGGAGCGTGAATCTGCCAAACTTTCGTAATTCTACGCTCCTGTCTGAATCAACTTTAGTTTGTTAATTGACCGGTCGTCTCTGGAACATTCATGTTTGTTGGTATCGGTTTAATTAAGATAATGATCCACCAATCTTCCTCCTTGAAGCAGAAGCGACAGGTGGTAAAGAGTATCCTAGGGAAAGTTCGTTCCAAGTTCGATGTTTCAATCGCCGAGGTTGACGACAATGACAAATGGCAGATATGCTCAATAGGGATGGCTGTAGTATCTAACGATTCTAGTCATGCTCATAAAATGCTCGAAACAATTAATGAATTTGTGGAGAAACTATATTTGGCAGAGGTGATAGGTTTTTCTATTGAAATCTTGCCGTTCGGAGAATTGCACTAAATTTATGAAGCGTTCCATTTGCTGGCTCAGGGACGCCACTCATCCCCATAATTCCAAAGAACTAAATCTCAGGAAGTTTCTATCGCCAACTCCACAAAAGAAGGCTTCAAGATAATGCCCCAATTTAGGAAAGAACGAGTGTCCGAACTTCTGAAGCAGACGATATCCGATATCTTAACACACGATATCAAGGATCCTCGGACTTCAGGGATTACAATAACAGATGTTTTGATGAGCCCCGATCTGAAAACGGCAAGGGTTTTTTTTTCGAGCTTGGCGGACGGTCAAATTGAAGCCCATCTCAAGGGGTTAACTAAAGCTGAAGGATTCATTCGGCGTCGTTTAAGGATAGAGTTAGACCTAAAATATATACCTACACTGACTTTTTCTTACGACTCCTCTTTTGATTATTCGCTTAAGATTAACAAGATCCTTAAAGAAATAGAGCGTATTACGGTCGATAATGATGATTGAACAGATATCGTCAATTATTAGGCGGCAAGACAATTTTCTCGTTGTTACCCATGTGAATCCAGATGGTGATGCAATTGGATCACTTTTGGGAATGTATCTGGCCTTGAAAGAAATGGGGAAAACTGCTCTCCCCTTACTCGGCGATGAATTTCCTGAATTGTTTGGGTTCCTCCCTGGCAAGCAGGACATCTGCTTTCACTCGGATTCCGTTGACTTTTTTCCGTCCTGCATCGTCTCGCTTGATGTAGCGGCTGAGAACAGGATCACACCCGATATATCCGCCTGGCGAGGGTCAACTAAACTTATCAACGTTGATCACCACCCAACTAATCCCGGATTCGGAGACATCAACTACGTGCAACGCTACGCCAATTCAACCACGCAACTTGTACACGAAATCCTAGAAAATGCCGGACATTCTCTCAGTGTCAACGTTGGAACATGCTTGTATACAGGTTTGGTAACTGACACTGGATGTTTCAAATTTGCCGGAGTAACAAGTAATACCTTTAAATTGGCTTCAAAGATGCTCGAACCAGGGATAGACAGCTATGCGGTTACAAGATACTTGTTCGAAGAGTATGCCCCCTCCAGATTGATTCTCGAAAGGCTGATGCTCGAACGTGTGGAAACCCTTCTCTCCGGAAAATTATCTTTAAGCCATTTGGATATTGGGGATTTTGAAAAAATTGGGGCATCGCTCTCAGAAGGGGAAAATCTTGTCAACAGGCTTCGTGAAACCCGGGGTGTCGAAGTTGGATGCTTGATTACAAAGATTTCAGAGGATTTTTGTAAAGTGAGCCTCCGCTCCAAAGGACTGATCGATGTAGCGGCTATAGCCTCAGAATTAGGCGGAGGTGGTCATCGCCGCGCTGCTGGCATAAAGGCCCCCATGTCTATGGACAAGATTAGACAAAGGCTGATTGACCTAATAGCCAAGGCTATCATCTCTTCCTGAATGGATCTAACCAATCGGCCTGCGTTTAACACATTTCGGACGGGCAATCAGAGAAAAGTGGCAAAACATTTTGGCGATCCACTGAAAATTGTGTGAATTCATCATCTTGCCTCAATGCTATATCTATAGCTTCTCCTACATCGCTAACAAAATGCAGAATAAGCCCTTGGGTAATGTGATCCTGGAACGATCTTACATCAGGGAAATTTTTTGCAGGCAAAACGATTTCTTTAACCCCTGCCCGTTTGGCGGCCAGCAACTTTTCCTTGATTCCACCCACAGGAAGAATTCGCCCATGAAGTGTGAGCTCCCCGGTCATAGCTACGTCTCGCTTTACGGCTATTCCAGTAAACAGTGAAGCCAAAGCTACAGCTATTGTGACACCTGCCGAAGGACCATCTTTCGGGATGGCCGCTGACGGAACATGCACATGAAGCTCGGTCTCTGAGAAAATTTCTCGGTCTAAACCCAAGGATCCACACGTGTGCTTGAGATAGCTCAATGCAGCCTTTGCAGACTCCTGCATCACATCACCCAGATTCCCTGTCAGAGTGAGTCCGGCACGACCTCCAAAACTGGTTGCCTCAATGAATATGATCTCGCCCCCGTTTTCCGTCCATGCAAGCCCAGTGGCTACACCCACCCTGTCTCTCTGATCGGCAAGTTCACAATGGTATTTCCGGGCTCCCAACAGATCCTCAATCATGACCGGATCTATCAGGTCTTTAACGGGCTGTCCTTGTGTTATCCTAAGGGCTACCTTCCTGCATACGGAATGAATTTGCCTCTCCAGATTTCTAACACCGGCTTCTTTCGTATATCCACGTATCAATTTCCTTGTGGCTGCCGGGTCGAATGTTATCTTGTAACCTTTGATTCCATTTTGTTCCTGAGCTTTAGGTATCAAAAATAATTCAGCAATTTTTTCCTTTTCTTCATCCGTATAACCGGAAATTCTAATTATTTCCATACGATCCCGCAGAGGTCCGGGGATGTTGTCAACCTGATTGGCTGTCGCTATGAACATTACTTTACTTAGGTCAAATGGCAAATCAATATAATGATCCATAAAACTGGAATTTTGTTCAGGGTCAAGCGCTTCCAACAACGCGCTCGCGGGATCTCCACGGAAATCCTGTCCTACCTTATCGATCTCGTCTAGCACGAACACTGGATTATTCGTTCCGGCTCGTCTGATTTCCTGAATTATCCTTCCTGGCATTGCCCCAATGTATGTTCTTCTGTGGCCGCGTATTTCAGCCTCATCACGTACCCCACCCAACGAGATTCTCACAAATTTCCTTCCCATAGCGCGAGCAATGGACCGTCCAAGAGAAGTCTTCCCCACTCCTGGCGGTCCAACTAGACAAAGGATCGGACCTTTATTATCAGACTTTAGCTTGCGGACTGCCAGAAATTCCATGATCCTTTCCTTGACCACGGCAAGATCGTAATGGTCCCGATCTAATGTCTGTTGCGCCTTCTCGAGATCAAGGTGATCACTGA
>JBMFSZ010000140.1:0-8665 GCA_049967315.1 Desulfomonilaceae bacterium | reverse complement strand
TCTGGCTCTGGGGAGCCAATGTTCGAGATATTTTAGAGCGTTGTGGCCATTCTTCCACAAATGTCCTACATCGGGGCAACAAGAAACAGGCGCAATTTCGAGAACGTGGTCAAGAACCGCAGGAAAAAGCGCGTCGTGATTTTCCACACAAATCCGGGCAGGATCACGAGCGACTTCCATAAGAGCCTCTAGGGACGACAAAATATTCCTTTCCCAGTTTTTAAAATCACGGTCTGGGTCTGTATATTTGGAATCCAGGTGAATGATATAAGCGTGCGGTTTCAGTCTACGTGTAGCCTCGATAACGGTTATTGCTTTTTCTATAGCTGGATCATTATCTGCAAGATACAAATCCAGAGGCAAATGTACAGTATATGTTAAATCATAATCTGAGGCTAACTGTCCTAGTTCTTCTACGTCCTCCTCACACGGAAAGCTGTTCCATGTTTCCTCAAGCTCAAATACCAGAAGTTCTACGTCCTGTGTGTGTCCAGCCAACAATCTGACATTCGTAATTACGCCAGCTTTGTAAATGTATGAGGTTGTGCCTAATCTCATTAAAATAGAATCCTCACTTGCCGCAAACCATAATGAGCACGGTGACTTCGGACAATTCGCATATAGACCCCAATACGTCACCGTTGATAAAGCCGAGCCTCGATTCAGCAAAACGTCTGAACCAGAATGCTGTTCCATAAGCGGCCGCTATTGATATTAATCCGGTAATTCCAGAAAAAAGTCCGATTAATATAGTGAAAGCCCAACAAAAAATGCAAGACTCCCTTTGCACACCTTCCAGGAAATCCTTAGCCATTCCCTTACCAGATGTCACAGCTTTCTGTGAGGCCAGAGCCATCATGGCTCTCCCTGTCACTGCGGCTATAATTATGCCTGACGATGCTTCCTTTATAACCATTAGCGTAACCACCTTGGCTAGCAGGAGCAATATTAATCCGATTGCTCCAAACGAGCCAAGTCTGGAATCCTTAAGTATCTCCCGGCGCTTCTCTATGGAAACCGAAGCGCCCAAGGCATCCCAACAATCAGTCCAGCCATCAAGATGAAGGCCGCCTGTGATCGTTACCCATAGAATCACGGTTAGCAATGCGCAGACGGGTTGAGTGAAGAAAGCCTCACATAGCCAGAAAAACAGGCTCAGGGTTACGCCCATCAGGGCGCCTACAACGGGAAAAGCCCAAGAGGACCTTCCGACTGCTATCATATCCGGAGGCGGCGAGACGTCGATTCTCCAGAGAGTCAGAAATCCGATCGAGATTTCGAGATCACGCAACCATTTCCTGATACCCGGTGTGGCGTACTCAAACTCATTTTCACTTTTAGAACGCATATTGCGATCTCTTCATATGGTTGAGGAAATTTGTGAAAATTACGTTAGCGCACGATGACAAACCTTTCTGTATCATGTCCATTCTTTCCAGGATAGGGCCCTGTTCTGGTGTTTGCGCAAACCATTCTGAAAGCATGTTCCTGGTGACTTCCACGTGGAATTGTAAACCGTATCCTGACCCGAACCTGATCGATTGATGCGGACACAAGTCAGAGGAGGCCAGCAAACCACCACCGACCGGTATCTCGAACATGTCACCATGCCACTGGAAAACCTCAAATTCGGACGGAGTCCCCAAGAAGAGTCTATCCAAACGTCCCAGGTCGGTCAGCCTAATTTTAAACCATCCCACTTCTTCATGAGGTGATTTGACAACTCTGGCTCCCGCGGCTTTCGCAAGCATCTGAGCACCAAGACAAACACCAAGGATGGGGATTTTTAACTCCAGGGCCTTCTTCAACAGTCGTGTCTCGGTCTTCAAGAATGGATACTTGTCTTCTTCATAGACATTCATAGGCCCCCCCATCGATATGATAGCGTCATATCCGAGGGCATCCGATGGTAACTGGGCGCCATCAAAAAGGGGCACAGTTTGACACAAAACCCCTCTGGATGTTAGGAAGGTTCCAATGCTGCCCGGCCCCTCTGAAGGATGATGGGTCAGGATCAATGCTCTCATATTTCAACTCCCCTTATTTGAGTACTTTGTATACCTATTGGTTATCGGCAGGCGTCTGTCTCTACCGAAAGCCTTTGGTGTAATCTTGATTCCGGGAGGAGCCTGCCTTCTTTTGTATTCATTTCTGTCAACCATCCTTGCGACTTCACGAACCAGATCAGAGGGATACCCCTGGATTTCGTCACAACTGATGTCTTCCTCCACGTAGGCTTTTAGGATGGGATCAAGGACACCGTAAGGTGGCAGCGAATCCTCATCCTTCTGGTCAGGTCTTAGTTCGGCAGTTGGCGCCCTTTTGATAATTGAATCCGGAATCAAATCTGTCCCGGCTTTCTTGTTAACAAAGTCACAAAGTTGATAAACCATGGTCTTGGAAACGTCCTTGATTACCGCAAAACCACCGGCTGTATCTCCATACAGGGTACAATAGCCGACGGCTGTTTCACTTTTATTGCCAGTAGTAAGAACGAGCCACCCGAATTTGTTGGACAAGGCCATCAAAATAGCGCCTCGGATTCTTGCCTGTAGGTTCTCCTTTTCCAGCCCCGGGGGCCCAGCCTTGAAGGGGCCCTCAAGGGCATCCAGAAAACTCGTAAGAATCCCCTCGATGGGAACCGTGATCAGTTCAATTCCCAAATTTGACGCTAGTGATCCGGCGTCTGCCAGAGTCTCACTGGAAGTGTAAACAGAAGGCATGGTCACTCCGACTACCTGCTCTGCGCCTAACGATTCCACAGCCACGGCTGCGGTTAGGGCCGAATCTATGCCTCCGCTCAAACCAATGACGACTGTCTTGAAACCATTCTTCCGAACATAATCCCTGACACCGAGAACCAGTGCGCTATAAACTTCTTCTATCTCTCCCAGTTCCCGCGTAGTCTCTAGAAAAAATGGCCGGACATCCTGTGCTGTGGAACCGGAAGGAGCAAGTGAATAAGGGGCCGCGTTCCAGTAAGATGTCGATTTTTTCTTGGGGCATACGTCGATGTCATTGATCAGTAAATCCTCGCGAAAGCGCGCCGCTGAAGCAATTAACTGGCCTGCGGGGTCAATCACGAAACTTCCACCATCAAAAACTAGTTCGTCCTGCCCTCCAACAAGGTTATTGAAAAAAAGAGCGCAGTTTACCGCACGAGCAAAGCGGCTAGCTATATTCTTTCGAATTTGATATTTGCCGGCAAAAAATGGTGAGCCCGAGATGTTAAGAACAATGTCAGCGGAGTTCTCTATGGCGCATTTCTCGGTAAGTGATCCCGGAATCCAGATATCTTCGCATATAGTCACCGAAAATCGAACACCAGATATATCAAATATGAGGCATCGGCCACCGGGCTTAAAGTATCTTTTTTCATCAAATACACCGTAGTTGGGCAGTTCTATTTTGTGATAAGTCCCAATGATTGATCCATCTGACATTAGAGCAGCTGCGTTAAAGACGCTGTCATCGACACAGTCGGCGAAACCCACGATCGCTGAAATTCCATGGCATCGTTGAGCCAGATCATTTAGCGCTTCGATATTTTCCCTGACAAAGCTTCTTCTGAGCAGTAGGTCTTCGGGAGGATATCCAGTGAGGGCGAGTTCAGGGAATGTTACTACGTCTGCCCCGGCTGCCACCGCCATCTCAACTTGTGAGAGAATCTTGCTCATATTTTCGCTAATAGCGCCCACTGTCGGATTGATCTGCGCCTGTGCGATCCTCAATGTGGTCATGTCTGTTTAACCTCTCTACAGGCAATTGTAACACCAACATCGATCCTCAATGTCAACAATTGTATCACAGCTCGGGTTAATGGCCGCCAACTAAAGCAATTGACCGCCAGGAACATTACGATCCTGGCGGTCAATGAGGGAAAAAGCTGTTAAACAGCTATTAAATGTCGAAATACAGGGCAAATTCATAAGGATGAGGTCTCATTCTCACAGGATTCAGTTCCGCATCCGTCTTGTATTCAATCCACTTGTCGATAACATCCTGGGTAAACACGTCTCCCTTGAGCAGGAATTCGTGGTCGGCCTCAAGAGCTTTGAGGGCATCAGCCAAGTCACCCGGGGTGGAAGGAACGTCCTTCAGTTCCTCTGGGGACAGCGCGTAAATGTCCTTATCCAAAGGCTGGCCAGGATCGAGCTTGTTTTCGATGCCGTCAAGAACAGCCATCAGTAATGCGCTAAACGCTAGATATCCGTTGCAGGATGGATCAGGAGTTCGATATTCGATCCTCTTGGCTTTGGGCGATGAGCTGTACATGGGGATGCGGCAACATGCCGATCTGTTTCTGGAAGAATAAGCCAGATTGACCGGAGCTTCAAATCCCGGAACGAGCCTCTTATACGAGTTCGTTGTAGGGTTGCAAATCCCGCAAAGCGCAGGGGCGTGTTTCAGAATCCCGCCGATCGCCCAAAGACCTAACTGAGAAATACCTGCGTACTTGTCACCAGCGAAAAGGGGCTCGCCGCCTTTCCAAATGCTGATATGTGTGTGCATTCCGGAACCATTATCTTCGAAAAGAGGCTTGGGCATAAAAGTAACTGTCTTGCAATGACGTTTGGCCACGTTCTTCAGGATATACTTGAACCACATCAACTGGTCACCCATCTGCAAGAGTGGCCTGAATTTCATGTCGATTTCCGCTTGGCCTGCTGTCGCCACTTCATGGTGCTGGGCCTCAATTGTGATGCCAAGGCTCTCAAGAGTAAGAACCATTTCGGTTCTGATGTCCTGCTGTGAATCTGTAGGAGACACGGGGAAATACCCTTCTTTGTGTCTTGGTTTGTAGCCCAGGTTGGGTTCTTCTTCACGACCTGTGTTCCAGACTCCTTCTATTGAATCAACCTGATGGAACCCATGATTCGACCCATAACTGTAACGGACATCATCAAAAATAAAAAATTCGGCCTCAGGTCCTATAAAGCAAGTATCGCCAATTTTGGTGTATTTTAAATAAGCTTCAGCCTTTTGCGCTATGTTCCTGGGATCTCTGGTGTATCTTTCCTTTGTCACGGGATCGACAATGTTGCAGATTAGCGACAGGGTAGGATGCTCCATGAACGGGTCCATGACCGCAGTATTTGGGTCAGGAATGACGAGCATGTCTGAAGCGTTAATGGGTTGCCATCCACGAATCGATGACCCGTCAAAACCAAAACCATCCTCAAACGAATCTTCTTCAAGTTCATGCAGCGGAACACTGAAATGCTGCCACATTCCCGGGAAATCCATAAATTTGAGGTCTACCATTACAGCATTGTTCTTCTTTGCGAACTCCAAGACTTCTTTAGGCTCCATTCGTTACTCCTTTTACGTTTTACACACTAAACAAACGGTCATGGAGTTGACCGTGTCTATCTATTAATAAAATCCTCCAGATCACTTTAAGACGATTGGCCAGCGATATTTCGCCTCGCAGGGGTGTCAATGGCCTTAAAAGGTGTGGGAATCTTTCATAAAGACGGAAACTTGACATTAAAGACGTAATTTCTCGCCTCATCGGTTTTTTTACAAGGCGTCCTCGTCACGTTCTCCGGTTCTAATCCTGACCACAGTTTCCACTGGCGTGACAAAGATCTTTCCATCGCCTATGCTGCCGGTGCGGGCCGCCGCTATTATTTTCTCAATGACCTGACTCACCAGAGATGTTTTGACCACTACCTCAACCTTAATCTTGGGTAGAAAATCGACCAAATACTCGGCGCCACGATATATCTCTTTGTGCCCCTTCTGGCGTCCAAACCCCTTGACCTCTGTCACGGTCATTCCCTGCACCCCAAGAGAATGTAGAGCTTCCTTTACATCATCAAGCTTAAAAGGTTTGATTATGGCTTCTACTTTGTTCATTTTTTACAGGTTCCCCTTTCAGACCAATTCCAGCGCATCTATAACCAGGAAACTTTATGGCCTCTCTGTGCTAAAGATTATATCCGACTTCTCCATGGGCGGTCGTGTCGACTCCAAGCTCTTCTTCGTCCGCTGTTACCCTCAAACCGCTGGCCGCCTTAATCGCATATAATATGACAGCGGTAATTACGCCGCTATATATTAGTACAGCAAGTATACCAATAATTTGGACTAGTAGTTGATGAGGGGCGCCAAAAAACAGTCCGTTCCCGCCCTCAGCGTTAATTAGCTTTGAAGCGAAAAGACCTGTGCAGAAGGTTCCCCAAACGCCACCTACGCCGTGAATGCCTACAACATCAAGGGAGTCATCATAACCAAGTTTGTCTTTCGATAGCACCGCCATATAGCATATCACTCCGGCGATGCCACCAATAATTAGCGAAGCTTCCAGACCTACGTATCCACAAGCCGGCGTAATTGAGCCTAACCCCGCTACAGCTCCTGAAGCCAAGCCCAATGTTGTCGGTTTGCCTCTAAGAATCCATTCGGCAAATACCCAGGTGAGCGCTCCCGTAGCCGCAGCCATATGGGTAACAATGAAAGCGTTTCCGGCAACCCCGTCAGCGGCCAGGCGACTACCAGCGTTGAAACCGAACCAGCCGAACCATAACAAACCTATCCCGAGTAAAGTTAGAGTCAAATTATGTGGAATAAACGCTCTCTGACCGTATCCTTTCCTTTTGCCGACCACCAAAGCCGCTACCAACGCTGCGATACCACAATTCAGATGCACCACCAAGCCACCTGCAAAGTCCAGAATACCCAATTTGGCTAGCCATCCACCGCCCCAGATCCAATGACATACCGGAGCGTAGACAAACGTGACCCACAATGCAGTAAACACTACAAACGGACCAAATCGCATTCTCTCTGCAAAAGCCCCGGAAATCAAAGCCGGGGTAATAATTACGAACATTCCCTGAAAAGCAAAGAAGACGCAATGAGGAATGGTCAGACCTTCCTTAATTTCCGTGCCGACTCCATGTCCCATGAAGTAAGCCAGATTTCCGACAAAGCCACCTACATCCGGTCCAAATGAAAGGCTATAGCCATAAATTAACCAGATTACAGACGCTAATCCCATCAGAAAAAAACTGTGCATCATAGTAGAGAGCACGTTTTTGGGTCTAGTGAGACCTCCATAAAATATGGCCAGTCCAGGTGTCATGAGCAAAACCAGAGCAGCGCTAATCATGACAAAAGCAGTGTCGGCCGCGTTCATAAAATGTCCTCCACCCAAAAATTCTCAGCCTTTAAAGAAGTGGCGTCGACGGTAGTTTCTAACCCTCTTACTTTAAAGATCTGACTTTTAATTCGGAATGCCGAACCGAATTTACAATTTTGGCAGTGAAGCAAACAATGTGCCAACCCAAATTGTCATAACACGCGAACTCATAACATGCTGATGTCAAAGAACATTATAGATTTGTCAAAATCAAATTAGCCTAAAAAAGTCTCTCAAACCTACAATTTTGTAATAAATGCCCATGAAAACCGACCGAATTGTATCTAATCGCCTTTTGGTATAAGGTAGAAAGGCGACAGCCTATTCATGCCATTGTTTCAGTTCTAAAAGTGATCAAATAGCGTCTACATCCCTCTCGCCGGTCCTTATGCGTACCACATTCTCAATTGGAGTGACAAATATTTTACCATCTCCTATGGTACCAGTTCTAGCTGCCGCTATAACCTTTTCAACAACCTGATCGACCAATGAAGCCTGTACTACAGTCTCAATCTTGATTTTAGGGAGAAAATCAACAAGATATTCCGCTCCTCGATAAATTTCCTTGTGCCCCTTCTGTCTGCCAAAGCCCTTAACTTCTGTTACTGTCATCCCCTGCACGCCTATCGAGTGGAGCGCTTCTTTAACATCATCCAGTTTGAAAGGTTTGATAATGACTTCTACTTTTTTCATGTGCCACCTTTATAAGATCGTGAACCCGTCGCTCCGTGTCAGGGTTGCTCTTATCTTCGCAAGGCCCCAATGGACGGATGCGGACGCTGATTATATATTGTATGCCGTTTCCCCATGTTCGGACGTGTCACAGCCGACAACCTCATCTTCTTCGGAAACCTTGAGTCCGACTACCGCCTTAACGATATAGAGGATTATAACGCTGGCCACGAAGGAATAGACTATAGTTGCCAAGACAGCCACAATTTGGATCCATAGCTGACTGGGGTTACCGAATAACAGACCGTCACTCCCTGTTGGATTGATAAGCTTCGAAGCAAACAGCCCCGTAGCAATAGCGCCCCATATTCCACCAACTCCGTGTACGCCAACTACATCCAGTGAATCATCATATCCGAGTCGACTTTTGGCGAGCACTGCGAGGTAACACAAGACGCCCGCCACCGCTCCGAGAATCACCGCCGAAACTGGCCCGACAAACCCGGAAGCAGGAGTAATAGCGACCAAGCCTGCTACGGCCCCAGAGGCCAGACCCAAGGTCGTCGGTTTTCCCTTGATGATCCATTCGGCGAACAACCAGGACATGGCAGCGGCCGCAGTCGCCATATGTGTGACCACGAAGGCCATAGCCGCTGCTTCACTCGCTGCGAGAGCGCTACCGGCGTTGAATCCGAACCATCCAACCCACAGCAGGCCAGCTCCTAAGAGGGTCAAAGTTAGGTTATGAGGAATCATTGCTGTGTGCCCATAACCTTTGCGCTTCCCAACAATCAGGGCACAGGCGAGGGCTGCCACGGCGGCGTTTATGTGGACTACCGTGCCACC
>JBMFSZ010000139.1:0-8757 GCA_049967315.1 Desulfomonilaceae bacterium | reverse complement strand
CCGGATCCCTTTTCTGCAGCTTTCACTATGGTAGGATCGTTTAAACCCATAATTAAAAGAATTACAAACGTTAGCGCAAAACCTATTACGAACTTCGGAAACCTGTCCCAAATTTCCCCGGCAGAAACCTTTGCGCTACCGGCGCCGCTGCCAGAGTCTGTCAAGCCTATGCGGTAAACCGACCAGACAACTGCAAGGACAAAAGCCCAAATCCCGATAAATACATCAATGAATACCTTGGTCGTTGTGGCGGCCATCAGCATCCATCCAGGCTCCCATTTTATCCCGAGTTCTTTGAGCGCCTTCGCGCTTATCAGGGAATCAGTTATGGCTCCACTTGCCACTGCTCCACCATCACTCTTTACTACTAGTCCCATCCAGGCTCCGGCCACCATGGGCTCCTGATAGAGGAAAGCCTGAGCCAACCACGGTAGGAAGAGAAGCTCAACAGCTACGAAAACTATTATTACGGCCGATAAAATTATTGGCACAACAGGGCGGGAGCGAATTGCAGCGCCAGTAGCTATTGCGGCTGATACCCCGCAGACGGAAATGCCAGATGCGAGAGGAGCTGCCCATTCAGGAGTAAATTTGAAATACTTTCTCGCAATGTAGTAAACAACTGGCCAATAGATCAAATAGGCTTGAGCGGTGGCGCATGTTCCACTTATTATGACTGTGCTTGCCAATCCCAGAGCCCCTACGGCCTTGATTCCTATGGCCGCTCCCAGAATGACGATACCAGTTTTGATAAACCATTCCGGCCTGGCAGCGTCTTCCAGAAATTTGGCGGTGGAAGGGAAGAAGTTGCCGATAATAAGGCCTAAGATCATAGCCACCACGAAACCCATCTCACCCAGACTTAGCGACCAGGGAATATTGAATGCAGCCTTCTGATTGGGTGTGGCGGCTATGTATGCGTTGTTGCCGATGATCATGCACGCCATGACAATCCAGAATACGATCGTGAACGAAACGACATATTTCTTGAGGTCCTTGCCCATAGCCGCAATGCCGATTGAAGTAAGAACCAGCATGAAAACGTAAGTAAAAAACATGGACGCTAAAGAGGATAAAGAACTGTACCCGGCTGAAACTGGCTTTATCGATTTGGTGACGTCAACCCAGATGTTATTGGTTACTACCCAGCCGAGTAGGTCTTTGGCATAAATGGGGCCCAAGCCCAGGAGGAAAATGAACAGGCCCAGCCATACGGCCCACCAGTCCTCGCTTTCAAGCATTGACTGCTTTTGGTACAGACTTGACGCCTCTGCTGACATGGCCACTCCTTTCTCTTGGGAACGTCGTGGATAAGCAAGCTTTTGATTAATGGTTTCGTTAATATTTGTGAGTAAGGAAATTTTTAAGTTATTCTATCATGAGGAGAATAAATTTGGAATTACTTAATTTCAGGTGGATTCTAAAATCGTTCTGGATACGTTCGGGGAATTTTTCTTTTGGCACAGACATGTTTTTCACGTAAGAATTACTAAATTTCGTTGGAAAGGCTCGATCCATGTCTGAATGTATTTTTTGCAAGATTGTCGAAGGCAAGATACCAGCAAAGATTGTTTATCGGGATGACTTCGTAGTGGCTTTTGAGGACGCAAACCCGGCTGCCCCAATTCATATATTGATTGTGCCTCGAACACACTTCCCCACGCTCAACGATGTGCCTGATGACTCTACCATATTGAGTCATATAGTTAACGTGGCGAAGAAGATAGCCAAAGACCTTGGCGTTGCTCAGACAGGATACCGATTTTTTATAAATGTGAATAAAGGGGGTGGGCAGGTAATCTTTCATCTTCACGCTCACCTAGTGTCAGGAAAAGATATGGGAACCAAATTTATAAAGGCTGCTATTAAGTTAGCGGTGGGATGGCGTAAGATGATTAGCAAATTAAAAAGTTAAAGTTGAAAATATAAATATAACATGCTATGATTATATATCTTTATTGCTAATAATATGTGGATAAATGAATGAAGTTGTGTCGTGGCTTCCTGGTTTTCTTCGTTTGTGCAGCGGTTCTGATAGTGATCGGATGCGTGTCGGCGTTGAAAAGCGCGAAGCCCCAGCCGGAACCCGCGGCGAAGGATCAGGCCAAGTCAGCGGCCGGTCAGCCCAGGCCCGCCGAAACAGCCAAGCAACCCATGGACGAGGAGCTAAAAAAGCTTCTTGCTCCACCGCCGCCACCACAGTATAGTCCGCCCCCACCCACGGATGCGGCGGCCGCCGCGAAATCTGTAGTTGATCCTGTGGAGAAGGAACAGGTAAGCCGCTCAGCTTTGAGTTTTGCGAGCCACATGAAAAACGTGAAACACGTCAAGGTCTGTTACTCCAAGCTCTATGGCGGCTGGTACCTGATGTTGTATTTGGCCCGAGGTAAAAAGACTTCACTCGACCAATATTCCTGGAACAAGAAATCGCAGGAATGGGAGATCGTTTTCCATCTGAAAGAGATCCCGCAGAAGCAGGTCGAATATCATCTCAAAGGAGAAGTGGGAGATGAAAAATGCTTCGTCTTAAAATAAGGAAGCCTAAATCCTCTACCTCTTGGAAGAATGAGCTTACCTGCGGCGCTGTGGGCTCCTTCCGTAATATGACCTGTCTGGGTCGTTGTCATATTTGTCCAGGAGTGAAGATACCACAGGCGCGGTAACAGGGCTCATGAGAGCCAGAGGTATGTCCAGCGCGTAGGCAAGGCCGTCTTCGAGCGCTTCTAGCGTGGGCTTTTGGCCTTTGCAGACCATTACGCACTGATACTTCTCGTTGTAGTTAACCTTCAGTCTCTTTACCGGTTCGCCCTTAAACTGCGGTTCAGCGGCAAAAGTGGCGCCAGCCACGCCCAGGCAAAAAAAGGCCAGGGATAAAAACACCCCTAGTGTTTTCATAGGTAATTCCTCCGAGATTTTTTTGGAATATTTTATTATATCAAAAAGTAATTGTTATTTCAAATAATTAGTGATATCTAGAATTTTTGCCGCCCCGACGACAATTAAATGCTCCACAGCTAGCTTTACAGTTGACATCAGGTCAAGCTAGTCGTAATATCAGATGTTTAAAATAAGCCTAGTCTTGTTGGAAGGACCCTTGGATGAGAGTAGGTCTAAAAATATTCACCGGGAATTCAAACCCGGCCTTGGCCGAGGCTATTACCAAATATATGGGCATCCCTCTCGGAGACGCCACCGTTGGACATTTCAGCGATGGCGAAACCCAGGTGGAATTCAGGGAAAACGTCCGCGGGATGGATGTTTTTGTCGTCCAGTCCACATGCAATCCTGTCAATGACAATATCATCGAACTGCTCGTGATGATTGACGCGCTGAAAAGAGCGTCAGCCAGTCGTGTAACGGCTGTTATGCCCTACTACGGATACGCCAGACAGGATCGCAAAGTGGCTTCCAGAGCCCCCATAACCGCCAAGCTTGTTGCAGACATTATTACAGCTGCTGGAGCTGACCGTGTTCTAACGGTAGATCTTCATGCTGGACAGATTCAGGGCTTCTTTGACATTCCTGTGGATCACCTTTATGCGGGACCAATTATGGCCGACAAGATCAAATTTGATCATAAAGGCGGTCATTGCGTCGTGGTTTCACCCGACGCAGGAGGCGTGGAAAGGGCAAGGGCATTTGCAAAACGACTCGGGGCCAGCCTCGCGATAATCGACAAAAGAAGGTCGAAACCAAACGAATCGGAAGTTATGAATGTCATCGGCGACGTCAAAGACAGGGACGTAGTTTTGCTGGATGACATGGTGGATACAGCCGGAACTCTGGTTAAAGCTGCCATCGCTTTAGAAAACGTTGGCGCCAGGAAAATTGAAGCCTGTTGTACTCACGCAGTTCTATCCGGCGCAGCAGTCGATCGCATCAACAATTCTCCGATTGAAAATGTTTATGTTACGGATACCATTCCAGCGGCAGAAAAACCCTCTGCGTGCCCTAAACTTAAGGTACAGTCGGTAGCCCCATTGCTGGGTGAAGCGATAGGCCGCATTCATCGGGAAGTTTCTGTCTCTGAACTATTTTTGTAGTCTAAAAGGGGAACGTGGTTGCAGGCTTCCGGTACCACGTTGAGTCCTGAATGGAGGAACAGTGAACAAGGTAACTATTAACGCCGTCCAGCGTTTCGAAACAGGTAAAGGGCCGGCCAGAAGATTAAGGGCGGCAGGATACGCCCCAGCGGTTTTTTACGGCAAAAAAACCGAACCAATGAATTTGTCATTGATGGTCCACGAATTCCACAAGGCTGTTGAAAAAGCGGGGAGCAACCCACTTTTTGATTTGCGTATAGCCACTGACGGCGGTCCCGAACTCACCATGTTAGCGTTGCTCAAGGAACGCCAGATCAGGCCCGTGGATTCTTCCCTGGTTCACCTCGATTTTGTCCAGATATTTATGGATGAGGCCATCGAAGTTGAAGTCCCGCTGGAATTCGTAGGCAAGGCGATTGGTGTTGAAAAGGGTGGAATGTTTCAGCCCGTAGCCAAAGAAATAAGAGTTTCATGTCTGCCAGTTGATATCCCTGACGAAATCGAAGTTGATATTTCCAAACTCGAAATGGGGCATTCGATTCATGTGGGCGAAATCGTACTGCCTTTAGGAGTAAAGCCTGCCATGGATTTGGGTATCGCCCTGGCCACTATAGTTGCCCCAAAGAAGGATGAACAGGCCGAAGCCGCAGCCGCCGCTGAGGAACCTGCGAAGTAAACCCTGCAGCCTTCACTTTAGATTATGACCCGTGTATTTTGAGTTTAGCGCTTAAAACCCACGGGTTTTTTGTTTTTGACTGTTATGACAACTGACCAAATCGCAATCGAAACCGAAACCATCGCCGCTATATCTACTGCGCCCGGACATGCAGGTATTGGTGTAATCAGAATTAGTGGGCCTGGTTCAATTCCCATAATCACCCGTCTGTTCAAACCCGCAAAGTCATCATTGCGGACCCTGCCGGATCGCCACGCAATATACGGACGTTTCGTTCCGTCAAAGAAAGGGACCGTCCTCGACGACGGTTTCGTAGTTGTTGTGAAGGGCCCTAACTCGTACACCGGCGAAGATGTGGTCGAATTGAGCCTGCATGGTAGCCCCGTTGTCCTGCATGAAGCCCTCATGGCTATACTGGATGCTGGAGCGAGGCAGGCCACGCGGGGCGAATTCACCCGCCGGGCTTTTTTGAATGGCAAGCTTGATCTGGTTCAGGCCGAAGCGGTCGTCGACCTCATCATGGCTTCAACGTTTTCCGCCGCTGATGAAGCGAGATCCCGTCTTGACAAACGGCTGTCTTCCGAAGTTCAGAATGCTATAGACAGTCTTACAGATATAATTGCCGAAGTCGAAGCGAACATAGAATTCGCAGAAGATCTGGAAACCGAAGACCTCACACCTCAAAATTCCCTTATCGAAGTCCAGTCCATACTCAGGCGCCTTACCAATTCTGGGGCGTCCGGACGATTCCGCAGGGAAGGGATAAGCGTTGCGATAGTTGGCAAGCCCAATGTTGGCAAGTCTACGTTATTCAATGCGCTGTTGGGTGAAGACCGCATGATTGCGACTCCTTACCCGGGAACGACCAGGGATGCGGTTTCCGAGAAGATTGTGATCGATGGCAAGTTGTTCAACCTCTGCGATACTGCAGGTTTGAGAGACGACCCTGATCCGGTTGAGGAAGAAGGCATCAAGAGAACCAGAGACTGGATACAAAAAGCCGACCTGGCTCTGCTTGTTATTGACGCCAGCCTTCTTCTGGACGATTATGATGAATGGGCTTACAAATCATGCGGTTCGCTCCCCAAAATTCTGGTCCTGAACAAGGCGGATCTGCCATCATCGTCGATTGACCTCTCCATCTTCAACGCCAAAGATGTCGCCATTGTCAGGATAAGCGCCAGGACGGGATTTGGTCTTGACACCCTGAAGGCCGCAATCTTCGATTACGGAGAGCGGATTCTTGCTTCCAGTGACCATTCTTTGGGCTGCTGGTTAAACCAGAGATGTCTTGCGCTGGTTCAATCAGCCAGTAGTAAAATTGACGCCTTGATGGAATTGTTGACTACAGGCAATGCGCCCGTTCCAGAAATATTGTCACTGGAACTGAATTCTGCGCTGAAGGATCTTCTGGAAATTACCGGCGCTGGAGTGGATGAATCAGTCCTTGACCGAATTTTTGAGCGCTTTTGCGTCGGCAAGTAAGCCGAGCGTCAGGATGGACATGAAGTCAAATATACATCCCAGAGCTACATTCAGGGCCAAAGGGCTTGCTCCCAAAAAATGGATGGGACAGAATCTGCTCGTCGACCAACGTTACCTCAGCATGATCGTCGAGGCCGCCGAACTGCCGGAAGGATCGCAGGTGGTTGAAATTGGAGCTGGGTTAGGGGCGCTGACAGGGGAACTTGCCAACCGAAACAATACCGTTTGGGCAATTGAAGTTGACGCCGGTTTTTTCAGGGAACTCGAAACCACGTTTAAAAATCAGCCCAATGTTCGATTGGTTCATGAAGATGTTCTGAAATTTGATTTTCGCAGTTTGGCTCAAGATATAGGCAAACTAAAAGTTGTTGCGAACCTTCCTTACAGCCTGTCCAGTCGTCTCGTGTTCATTTTCCAGGAAAACCGCGACATATTCGACTTCGTTGTGGTAATGCTTCAGAAAGAAGTGGCTCAGCGTCTTGTCGCTCCGCCGGGCTCAAGAGATTATGGCGCCCTGACCGTGCTACTGGCGGTAACAGCAAATACTGAAGACCTTTTTGATATCCCACCTTCGGCTTTTTATCCGCGACCAGAAGTAGTGTCAACCCTCATCCGGATAACATTCCCGGCGACGCCTCCGGAAATTGTCGACGACCATCGCACCCTGACCAAACTGGTCAAGGCGGGCTTTTCATCGAGACGCAAGACATTAAGAAACTCTCTCAAGGCATTGGTCCTCAAGGGAATGTCTTTCGATAGAATCGAGGAAGCCGCCCGCGTTACAGGTATTGATCTGGGCCGTAGGGCCGAAACACTTTCCCCTCATGAATTTGTCCTTTTCGCTAATACGCTCACCGGTTTCATGCAAGACTAGATCGACTGGTCAGACTCTATTTAAATTTTATACTGAATGATATCATAGTAATTATAAAATCTTTGATAATTTAATTCATGTTATTTATCTTGACTTACTATAGATATTTGATCTAATATATTAACACTATTATGTAATTTTGCTTAATAAATTAAAACGAAAAATCGATGAAGTTACGGCTATATGTAATTGAAATATTGTATGTATTAGACGGTGGATTGGAGATTACGAATATATGAAAAGGCTTAAACTTCCCCTAGCCTTAACATTATTCAGTTTCCTGACGTTTGCTGTGCCCTGGTTCTCTGAGGCCAGACAATCTGATACGCTTAGCTTACTTGAGGCAGTCCGCATCGCTCTCGCAAGAAACCTCACCATGGCTGATTCAAGATTGGCCGTAACAGAAAAAGAGTATCAGCGCCGTGAAGCGTTCTCGGATTTTTTCCCGCTCGGCATAGCGCAATATAATGCCACATTTGACAGGTACATAAATCAGTATCCGTTTTCCTATTTTGAAATGTTTGGCATGGTTAATCAAGGCATTCAGAATTCACGGTACGTCGGCCTGCAGGAAGCGGTGCGCCTCCAGAATATCTTTGGAAAAGGCACCAGTTCTCCTGGTGGAGCGTATCCATATCGTATGGACCTGTATCGACTTTTTACGAGTTCAGTAACCCTTACCCAGCCAATATTCAATGGCGGAAAATTACTCAATGATTACAAGTACGCCAAACTTGGGGTAGATTATTCGTCCATACAGTACGAAGTAAATCGACAGGACCTCATTCTCAACGTCTACAGGGCCTATTACCAAATGGGTCTGTCACTGAAACTGCTTAAGGTGGCTAACGAGTCCATAAAGGCTCTTGAGGGGTTACGCGATCAGACGAGGAAATTCTATCAGGTTGGACTGGTCCCCAAGGTAGATCTTCTCTCAACAGAAGGGCAACTGGCGCAAGCGCGGATTCAGAAAACCCAATCTGTCACAGACATTGCCAGGAATCAAGCGCTCCTGAATTATTTGCTCAGGAATCCTCAGGAAACACCCCTTAAAATAGATGACGAACTGTCGTACAAGCCGAACCATTACAAACTTCCGGAAGCTTACGCGATCGCGGCCGCTAACAGACTCGAGATCCGGCAGGCCCACATCTCTGTCGAGCAGGCGCTGGCTCTGGTCAAGTCGGCCAAGGCTGATTTGCTGCCAAATGCTGATGTTGCCTTGACAGGGATAAGATACAACGATGACTGGAACGTAGTCGATCCTGAAGGAACGAATGACTTCCAGATACAGGGACTAGCCAACTGGACATTTGATATGTTCCGAAGGCGGTCTACCGTACAGCAACGGCGTTCAACCCGGGCACGGTCAGACACATCCCGCCGACTCTTGGTCGAAAGCATCATGAATGAGGTGAAGCAGGCTTACGAAGACATGAGACGCTCCGAGAGCGACATAAGTGATAACGAGAAAGCTGTGGCTTTCCGACGTGAAAGTTTCCGGATCAACAGGCTGGACTATGAACAACAGGTGGCAACTTATGTTGAAGTCCTGGACGCTCAACGCCAGTTGTCACTTTCAGAAGGCCAATATTATCTTTCCCTGGCCGCGTTCAAGGCAAATCAGGCCACACTTGAGCGAAAGATGGGCATCCTGAAATAGATCCCCCCTAACCGTC
>JBMFSZ010000138.1:8121-8759 GCA_049967315.1 Desulfomonilaceae bacterium | reverse complement strand
TCCTTCAGGATACTTTTGATCCGACATTCATTCGCCTGAACCAGGTTGACTCCATTAGAAACCCGTTGCTGGGACCACTAGCTATTGAAGACACGGGGAAAGCCGGGATCATAGTCAGGGAAGGCTTCAATGATCCTGATGAACTTATCGATAGTGTCACATACGTCAAGGCTGCCGAAGTTATAAGAATGCTCAGACTGTTATTGGGAAGCCACAATTTCAAAAAAGGTAAGGAACTTTATTTTTCCAGATACAAGGATTCGAACGCAAACACTGACCAGTTTTTTGAATGTTTCGAAGAGACCTCCGGGAAAAGACTGGCCCAGTTCAAGGACTGCTGGCTTTATCGAATAGGTTACCCCAAGGTGAGTTACAAAACACAGTATGATAAAGACTCTATGACTTACCGCATAAGGGTTTCCCAAGAACCTCCAAATTCCACAGAAAAGCCTTTTCACCTGCCTATAGAATTGGCCGTAATTGATCGCTCTGGAAAGGCCATCCAGGGAACTAACACTGTTTTTGAATTCAATTCATACTCAGCGGAATTGGTCTTTGAAAATATAAATCCAGAACCGGCCTTTGTGTCGATGAATCGAGACTTCTCCTTTTACGGCACATGCGAAAGGGAAAACGAA
>JBMFSZ010000138.1:0-8111 GCA_049967315.1 Desulfomonilaceae bacterium | reverse complement strand
CTTCAGACAAGACTGGACGACAACCTTTTCAACAGAATCGAAGCCTTCAGGAGATTGACTGATATTCAGCGTGTAAAACTTCTGACTTGTCAAACCGCCGAGATAGACGAAGTCTGGATCAATCTTTTCGGCGAACTGCTCAAGGACAAAAGCATTGTTTCATCAGTCAAAGCTTTTATGCTCAGAATTGATGAGCAGCCCCTAGATCGTAATTACTCGAGTTGGCACACTGAGCTTGTGAGCGCACGCGAAAAATTGATGAAAGCTATAAACGGCGTCTATAAAGGAGAACTTATAAAGGCCTTTGAATCCCTCGACACTTACAGGACAGGAAAAACCCCCAAAGACGGGATTGAAGATCGAATCCTTAAGCAGACTCTGTTGGAGTTGATAGCTATTGACGACACTCCGGCAAGCCATGAAATTATCAGGGGACACTACTGGAACGCGAAATCGGCTACGGACAAAATAGGCGCCCTGGTAGCCATGAATCGTTCATCCATGAGTGAACGAATCGACACGATGGAAAAAACTTATCGCGATTGGGTGGGCCATATTACGGCGTACGCAAATTACCTGAGAATAATTTCCAGTGGGTGGAATAACGATTTGTTCGAGATGATCGGGAGAGAGGCGAAACGGCCATCCTTCGATATTACTAATCCCACTTGGGCTCGTGCTCTTTTTCTGACAATGGCCGGAAACTCCAAAAAGATCTGGACACAGGAAGGAATTGACTGGGCAACCCGCGTCATAATTGAACTGGCTTCAGTAAACACCTACGTAGCTTCTAAACTACTGAATGTATTTCAGGACTTCAAAAGAATGAGGCCCGACATGAAACCACTTGTTGGAGCAGCCTTGAAGACCGTTATCAATGAAGCTACTGAAGACGTATGTCCTACGGTTCACAGGCAAGCGCTTTCGTACCTTGAATAATGTATGTTGTGTCGAGCCTCAATTCGTCGGTGTGTTGATAGGTGAGTTAGTAGACATTTCCGCGCAACAAAAGACCTTGCAGTACACTAATTCAACGAGTTGAGGCTACTACAATTATCCCTTTAATTAAAATGTCTCTTGTCGTCCCGATGCTCGGTGTGAGAGCGTTACATCTCTCCAATTTTTAAAGGTTTCAAGCAACAGTAGAACAGTTGAGACGTGGATTGCTTTTTTTATCAGGATGTAAGTTCAAATTACACCTTGTTAGAAAGTGTGTCCTATGTTTTCTGAATTTGAATGGATCGCACTGTCCCAAAAAAATGAGGGGACCCAATCTTTATATCATGATTCATATTTCCCCGATCATCTTTGAATCAAAGACAGAGTTCCAGCATATAAATACTATAGTGAACAAAATGAAACTGGAGGCGTAAAATGAATTCACAATTAATCATCAGCCTTGTAATTGTGGTATTTGCAGTATCTAGTTTCTTTTTTCTAGCCCAGACACTGTGGTCGATATGGCTCTCAAAAGGGTGGATGGAAAATTCGGACACGTCTGACAAGGGAAGTGAACATTCAGGCGGGCTACAGCGTGCGGAGTGGAAAGAGAGCGCATGTTACAAGTATTGCATGGGGAAATCATATTCAGGTGTAGGGAGTCCTTACAGACACTGCGCTACCATATGCGGACTTAAATGAAAACGTTTTTGTCCGCTTAGGTTTTAAAAACCAAAAGGACGGTTTTCTAAAACCCGTAATAGGTTGAAATGGTTTAGAATACCATTTACGTGTAAGTTAAAAAAAATATGAAAGACATGATTTCTGCCTTCTTGGCTTGGAGAAAAATCCGAGAAGGCGATGATATCATGCCAAAAGATTAGCTCAGTAATGACCACCAAACTTGGTTCTTAACTCAAAGCCTGTTTTTGAGAACAGCGAACAACTTCTACTATTCTTACTGACATCAGTTCTTAAACAAATTTATTGACAATAATAAGTTTATTTCTTCAACCTCGTGATCCTCTCAGAAAATGGTGGTTTGCCAATGGCCTGTTCAAAATATGCAGGAATTTCCTGTGTCGGGTTGCGATAAGTCCGATATGGCTGTAAACGACCAGTTTTGCTACATCCTCGATAAAAATCCAAATTATACAATAACCCCATACGAGGCCAACATTCGCCCAGGTTATTGGCGCAATGAGACCAAAAGGATAAACAACCAGTAGTGTGGCAAGGACTTTGGTGACTACCGCAGACCATATCAAAATCGGCGCAGGAAAAGGCCGACAAAAAAACGGACGCTGTGTTCGCGCGACAAAAAGGGTCAAGTGACCGGCAACGGCCAATTTAAGGAAAATAAATGTCTGAATTTGCGCAATATCCAGCCCCAGCCAATTTTTTGCAATGATGAGCAAACCAAAAGTCTCTGCAACTCCAATAGCGCCTAACACGGTAGAAACTGTTAACACCCTCCTGATTTGCCATTTCACGGGCTTGGGATCAAGCAAGGTGTTGTCATAGGCGATGGCCATGATAGGGACGTCATTGAAAAAAGCTAATAAAATTATCATGATAGCGGTTATTGGATAGAAATTGTAGAATATCATGGCCAAAACGACAAAAAACATGATTCGAACTGTTTCGCAAATCCTGTAGATAGCGTAACTGTTCATGCGCTCGAAAATCTTCCTGGCTTCCTCTACCGCATTGACAATTACGGATAATCCAGGAGCCGTAAGGATGAGAGACGCAGCGGCTCGTGCCGCTTCAGTAGCCCCGCTTACAGCCACACCCACGTCGGCCTGTTTTAGCGCCGGCGCATCATTAACCCCGTCCCCCGTCATCCCTACCAGATGCCCCCTTGCCTGAAGGGCTTTTACAATCCCATACTTGTGTTCGGGGAAAACCTGAGCGAAGCCGTCAGCATTTTCTATCATTTGCTGTGCTTCATCCGAGGGATGATCAAAATTGTCGCGTTCAGAAAATGCATTGCGTGCTTCTACAATATTTGTCCTCAAGCCAAGCTGACCGGCAATTTGCCTTGCGATAGCCACGTTGTCTCCGGTGACCATCCGGACGTCAATACCATGTTCCATTGCGCTCGCGATTGTCTGAGCCGAATCGATTCTAGGTGGGTCAAAGAGGGGTAAAATACCCAGAAAAATCCAGTGTTCTGTTTGGGATTTTCTGGCTATACCGAGCGTTCTAAAACCCTTGGAAGCCAAATCTTCAACAACCTGATCGGCCTTTTTTGTTGTTTCAACGTCAGGGGAACAAAGATCCAAAATTACCTGAGGAGCCCCTTTTGTAAAATTGACGCTTTTTCCCGACGAATCCAGGACTTCAGATTCTGTCCCCTTGTTGATAGGGTCAAAAGGAACGAACTTGACCATCTTGTAATCTTTGAGCGCGTCCCTATTTTTTAGACCATCAATAACCGCGAGATCTATGGGATCCTGGTTCTCGGCTACCGAGGCCAGGGCCGCAGCCAGTATGAGATCATCCTCATTCTTGGCGTGAAAGGTAACTGGAGATCCCAGTGTCAATTTGTTTTGAGTTAGTGTACCTGTTTTGTCGGAACACAGGATGTCAATACCAGCCATTTCTTCGATGGATTCAAGTCTCGACACAATAGCTTTCATTCTGGAAAGAGCGAGGGCGCCTACTGCCATGGTTACCGAAAGGACGGTAGGCATGGCCACTGGAATGGATGCCACAGTAAGAATCAGGGAAAATTGCACCAGCTCCAGGAGAGGTGTTCCCCTCTCTAGCTGAACTAAAATTAGAATAGCGACCAAACCAAGGCTCAAATAAATCAGGTAGTCACCAATCTGGAGTACAGCTCTCTGAAAATGGGATGTAGCGCCAGCCGTTTCCACCAGCTTCGCGGTTCTACCCAAAAAAGTGTTGGAACCGGTACCCGTTACGATTGCAACCATCTCTCCCTGTTTGACAACCGAACCCGAGAAGGCCATTGCCCCAACCTTCTTGTTCACCGGGAGAGACTCTCCCGTCAGAGCAGCCTGATCTAAGCTTATGTAATCTCCCTGCGAGAGCTTGACGTCTGCAGGGACAACATCACCCCCTCTAACCCTAATAATGTCACCAGGGACTAGAAACTTTGTTTCGAGTTCCTTCCATTGGCCGTCCCGTTTTACTCTGGCTCTAAGCGCCAGTTGAGCTTTCAGGGCTTCTAGAGCGTTGGAGGCCTTGTGCTCCTGCCAAAATCCCACCAGGGCGTTGAATATCAATAACGTCATGATTATAAAAAAATCGGCCCAATGCTCGACTACAAGCGACAGCAAGGCCGCAATTTCGATCATCCACGGCATTGGCCCCCAAAAGAAGGCAAGGAACCTCATCAATGGACTGACTTTTTTCTCAGCAAGCTCGTTGTTTCCATATTGTTGGAGCCGTATCTGAGCCTCGGCTTCGGTCAACCCATCGGAACCCACTTTCAGGTATAACTCAACGTCTTCGACGGCCATCTTTTCCGGATCAAATGGAGTATCTTCGCTTGGTAATTTTGCCTGGTCCGCATCATTCTTCCGCATTTTTTCCCCCATTTCTAATCAAGCATAAATTTTTGGGATATACTATTATAATCCTTGAGATTTAGTTCAACGACTGTATTTCAAAAAACAACGCGAAGGGCCGCTAATTGATTTAATAGCGTCTAAGGGTTTACATGTCGTCTTTCGTTAGACTGGCCTCTCTTTTCATTTTCCAAGTTTTAGTGTGATCTTTGTGTTGAAAGTAGTTTTCAATTTTCTCGGCCATTAGTCAATTAATCTGAACAATAATTTACGATTGAAAGATCATTGGGCATTATCAAAATTTCGGCCGATGTATCTCCTCAGTTATTCGAGGCAGATTTTAATGGCTTGTTGTAGGGAAAACAAAGCCATAATTAGATTTTATCATGAGCGCCCAAGAGATATTCGCTGACCGGGATCGGAAACTCGAGAGGGCCAGGAAAACCTTAGATTGCGTCGCCAGGCTACGAAGGGAACAATCCCTGGGACAACATCCTGGCAATGTGATAACTTTTAGCGCCGAGAGAAACGTAGACAGGCTCTGCTGGGAAGCAACCCGCCGAGGAACAGCTCGACCAAGGCCCATCGAGCCGATACGAAAACTGATGGGAGCGATCTGATGTTTCCCTTCAACATTCATCGGACGATAGACCTTGTGATGCCTAAAAAATCCCAGTCCCGAAGTGCGGCAAAAAATCTCGATTCAAATCAGCGACAGTCTAAGGAAAAGAGGTCTCTGTCCATTTTCCGCTGAACCAGTACATTTCCCAACCTACATCCGGAATAAAACCTTGAATGTCTTTCCATCTGAAGCCTTCTCAAAGGCAGTTGAAAAATCATCGAGATCAAAAACTTCTGAAATCAAGACAGTAGGATTGATCAATCCTCTCTCCAGTAAATTTAAAGCGGGTCTG
This sequence comes from Desulfomonilaceae bacterium, assembly GCA_049967315.1. GTDB lineage: Bacteria > Desulfobacterota > Desulfomonilia > Desulfomonilales > Desulfomonilaceae > CAJBEZ01. Next base: position 2,719 of record JBMFSZ010000138.1, on the reverse strand, counting down.
AACCGCCCACATCTAGAACCAACAATGGTTATCTCATTAATCACCAGCCTGGCGGCTTCCACATCCAGGTCTCCGTGGTATGTGCTCTTCAGGATTATTACACCCCTTGGTTTGACCAAAGATACACCCAAATTCCAACCCGTGGGGCTACCTGAAGCTTCGACAACAAAATCAAACCTTTTTTTATACTGTGGAATCTCGGATGAACTGATGACTGTGGCTCCCATTCGTTCAAACAATGCCCTTTTATTTTGATGTTTCGAAGCAACTGTGAGGTTTGATCCCGTCAAACGCAGGATAAGGAAAATCAGGTAGGCCAACCTGCCATCACCAATGATTAAGGTGTCGCTGGCTGGAGCAATGTGCGTCTGTTCAAGAATTTCGGTAGCAGCCGCTATAGGTTCGACGAACACTGCTGATTCCTCAGAAACAGATTCAGGCACAACACAGAGGTTGGCCGTGGGCAAAACGACATACTGGGCAAAAACTCCATCCATTCCAGCGATACCAAGCACGGTACGACGTTCGCAGTGGCGTTCCAAACCGGCCTTACAGAAGCTACACTCCCCACAACCGGCGTTGATTTCGCCTACCACTGTATTTCCTACCATAGCGCTGTCAGACGATTCCTGAACTGTGCCCACGAACTCGTGTCCCGGCACCCCTTTAAAGTTCATGTACCCCTTAAATATCTCAAGGTCGGTTCGGCAGATTCCAGCCAGAGCTATTTTTACCAAGGACTGTCCTTGTGCGATTTTTGGAATGGCTCTCTCCTGCAATTCCAATTCTACGCCATTGAAGTATAAGGCTTTCATGTTGTTTGTTTCTTCCCAGAGTTCGTCAAAATTATTGGACTACATCAATTTTCTAACCGTATGTGAAAAATAGCAAAACCTCCAATAATTGTAAAAATGTTTGATATTAAAGAAACAAACTGAGCTGCTTTCAAAGCCACGGCTATGTCCTCAAGATGAGGCGGATGACATGGTCGTTTAGTTCGGTAGCCGAGGCATCGGACCATTCAGCATCTGGACGTATCAAAACCAGTCGCAGAGTTTCGGTACTTCAAATTTGGCTGATTAGAGCAAATTGCCCTACCCTCTTAAATATTTTCAAGGTACTTGTTTTTCATCCTCATTTTTGTTAAAAAAATAGGATATCTTCCAGTTTTTTATAATCCATACATGGTCGTTTAGTTTGAGGAGGTCCTATCTGATGAAAGATAAGAGAGTATTCTTTAATCCTATTAGAATGATAAGTCCTAAGCTGGACTCTGAAACCTTGAAATTAGAGACCCTGCATGAGCATCCTGTGTCAGAGAGCCTTACCCTCGAAGAAGGGTTGCTGGTGATGCTCAGTAAGCTGATAGAGATGGCCAGATTGTTGCGACTAGGTTTCATTAGCGACTGCCCTGAAGAACTCCAGGCCTGTGAAAAACTCGGCAAGGAAGTCCACGAGCAGGAGAAAGTGCTCACAATGAACCTGGCCTGCGCCCTTACAGAACCGAAAGAGATGTGTAGGACCATAATTCTTTTTCCGGGGCATCTCGAAAGAATTGGCGACCATCTGGAAGGTATTCTGAACTGCTGCAAGATCAAGGAGCGAGACAAGGTTCCTTTTAGTGAAAAGGGCTTATTCGAGATAGATGACCTGCTCAAATTTGTTTTCGAAATGCTGAAGAATTTGCGCGACTCCCTAATAACACCGAACAAGTATTTGCTTAACTATATAATTTCCGAAGAAAAAAGACTGGACCAACTATGTCAGGACCTTCAGGTAGCTCACGTAGATCGTCTGCTCGCTGGAATTTGCGCTCCCCGAGGATCCTCCCTGTATCTGGATATTATGGAGTCAATCCAGTCTCTCATGAGACACGTTAGGACGATGGCTGAGAATATCCTGGAAATTCTTCCCGAGAAAGATTGATACCTAACGAGGGCTTTGAAAAAATAATTCGTACATTGCGGCCGTTTTCGAACTTCGGATTGGAATGGAAACGGCCCTATCATTTCCTTCCAAAATCATCCTCAAACCTTTCAATATCATCCTCACCAAAATAGTCACCGGTTTGGACCTCTATGAATACTGTAGGCTCGGAACCCGGGTTCTTTATCCTGTGTTTAACACCAACCGGTATAAATATAGACTGGCCCGCCTCAACAAATATTTCTTCAGAATCGAGGGTAACCAGGCCAGCGCCACCTATAAATATCCAGTGTTCAGATCTTCTCCTGTGACTTTGCAAACTGAGTCGTTTCCCAGGGTAAACCACTATACGCTTAACTTTATGGTCTTCCAGGTCTGAAAGAACCCTGTAGTAACCCCATGGTCTGTGATCTTCGCGATGGCAGGCCGACAAAATCTTTTGGTAAACAAGAAGATAATCTTCCACAAATGAATCACTTGAATCGGGAATGACACCTAATGCGTTGGGAATGTCGGAAACATTAGGGTGGGCAGTCCAGACTATAAATGTCCGATCATTCTGATGAGCACGAAATGTAGCCAAATTTCTAATGTGGCCCGGATCCAGACTCAATAAAACAGGCGTCTCGGTGAGACGTGAGAAGAAAACTGAATTGATTGATCCACAAATGTGTAAAATGTCATAGCTTTCCGCACTAGCAAAAAAATGCGCAAGGGAACTTATTTCATCCAGCCCAACGACCTCCCCCGACTTAAAGAACTCTAAAAGTTGTGGATGGCTCCCAAATTCGAG